>DATIOT010000296.1:0-5736 GCA_035472875.1 Mycobacterium sp. | reverse complement strand
CCCCCACATGGCATTTGATTCCGATTGCTTCTCCCACGCCATCGCCAGCACCCGGCGGTACTTGCCGGACTGGACCAGGCTGGCCGCCACGATCGCGGTGGAGCCACCGACCGAACCCGCGGTGTGGACCCGGATGAGCGGCTTGCCGGTGGCACCCATGGCGTCGGCCATGAACAGCTCCGGCATCATGACGCCCTCGAAGAAGTCCGGCGCCTTGCCGACTACGACCGCGTCGATGTCGTCAAAGGTGCTGCCGGAGTCGGCAAGAGCTCGATCGATCGCCTCGCGCACCATGCCGTTCATCGAAACGTCTTTGCGCTTGGCTACATACTTGGTCTGCCCGGTACCCAGTACCGCAGCAATGTGCGCCCCTGCACCGGCCATCAGTTCTTTCCTTCCATGACCGCAACCAGGTTCTGTTGCAACGCAGGCCCGCTGGTGGCGTGCGCGAGCACTCGTTCGGCCGATCCGTTCCAGATATGTTGTGCCGCAAAGCCGATCCGCTCTAGACCGGCGACGAACATCGGGTTTGCCGACAGCGCGCCGCCGGACGGATTGACTTTCGTCTTCTCCGGGATCCCGATGGCCTCGGCCAGGATCAAATGCTGGTGGGTGAAGGGCGCATGAATCTCGGCGACGTCGAGGCCGCGGGTGTTGGCACCGGCTGCTGCCTTGGCCGCCGCGTGGGTCGACGGCGACTCGGTGAGGTTGCGCGCACCGAGTACGGGGGTTTCGATGCGGTGCTCGATTCCGGTGATCCAGGCCGGGTTTTCGCGCAACTCGCGGGCGCGGTCGCCGGCCGCGAGCACGATCGCTGCCGCACCGTCGGTGATCGGCGCGATGTCGTGACGCCGCAGCGGGTCGGCGAAGAATGGCCGCTCCAGTAATTCTTCCAAGCTGTCCGGGGCCTGGACGGAGTCGATCCGTCTGGCTTGTGCGAAGGAGTCGAACGCGACTCGGGCCATTTGCAATTCGTCCCACTTGCCGGAGTCGAGCCCGAGACGGGCCTGTAATCCGGCCAACGACACCGAGTCCGGCCATAGCGGTGCGACGGTGTAAGGGTCGGTCTGCCGAGACAGGATCTGACGCAGGATTCCGGCCGAGGACTTGCCGAAGCCGTATACCAGCGCGGTGTCGACCTCGCCGGTCAGGATCTTGATGTAGGCCTCGTAGAGGGCCCACGCCGCGTCCATCTCGACGTGCGACTCGTTGATCGGCGGAACGGCGCCAATGGAGTCGATAGCCGAGATGAACGAAAAGGCCCGTCCGGCAAGGTAATCAGACGATCCCGAACACCAGAAACCGATGTCGGCCCTGGTGATGCCCAGCTCCTCGTAAAGCTGGGCGAAGCACGGTATCAACATCTCGACGCCGTTGGTGGTGCCGTCAGTACGGCGGACATGCGGGGCGTGGGCAAAGCCGACGACCGCAACATTGCGTTCGCTCATGTGCAGGTAAACCCTTTACAGGTGGTGCTTGTAGGTGTCGTACTCGGCGTCCGGCTCACCGGTAGGCCGGAAGTACTCGATGTTGTCGATGCCAAAATCCCACTCCTCGCGGGGCCTCCACACCGCTTCCACCCGCATGCCCATCCGCACCTCGTGCGCGTCGATGTCGGCCACTAGATGCAGGAAGGGGATGTCGGCCCCGTCGAGCAGCACATAGGCCGCGACATACGGCGGCTTGATGCGCTGGCCCTGGAACGGAATGTTGATGATCGCGAACGTCGTCACGGTGCCCTTGTCCGGCAGCTCGACGAACTCGGTGGTGGGCTGGCCGGTGGCCGGGTCCGCGCCGTGCGGCGGGAAATAGACCTTGCCGTTCTCGCCGGTCTTCGCGCCCAGCAGCTTGCCTTCGGCAATTGCCCGCAGGTAGGCGCTTTCCTCATGCGAGGCGGTGTGCTGAATAGTCAGCGAGATCGGCGTGACGATCATCGTGACCGGATCCTGATCGCTGGCGGGCGCCTCGGGTTCGGCGTCCTCGCCGAGCGCGAAGTACGCGATGTCGGTGATGGCGCCCACGGTCTCGTCGGCCCAGTGCACATGCACCCGCGTGCCGGTGCCGATCGCCTCGGGCGTGCCGGCGTCGACCGCGTGTATCAAGGGGGTGTCGGCGCCGTCCAGCTTGATCAGCGCCCAGGCGAACGGCCGGTCCAGCGGCTGGCCTTCCAGCGGCTCAGGCTGCCAGGTCCAGGACACCACGGTGCCGACGGCCGACACCGGTACCATTTCGCCCAGCGGTTCGTAGGTAACCGGGTCGTATTCCGCCGGTGGCACATGCACTCGGCCATCCGATCCGCGCACCCCGAGGACGCGGTGCTCACGCAGTGCGGTGAAGAACTTCCCTAGCGTGGAACCAACTGAACGGGTGTAGTCGAAGGACAGGGTTAACGGCGCGGAGAGGGGCGGCTCGGAGTGATCGATCGTGGTCGGGCCGCTCGAAGTGGCTGTCACGCCTTCGAGTAGAACAGGTTCTAAGAACCGTTTCAATATCGGGTCCGGATCGGCCGGGAAAGGCAGAGAAATGAAGCTGGGTTTGCAGCTGGGCTATTGGGGCGCTCACCCGCCAGAGAACCCCGGAGAACTCGTCGCCGCCGCCGAAGCGGCCGGATTCGACGCCGTGTTCACCGCCGAGGCGTGGGGCTCCGACGCGTACACACCGCTGGCCTGGTGGGGTTCGTCGACGCAACGGGTGCGGCTGGGCACGTCGGTGGTTCAGCTGTCCGCGCGGACCCCGACGGCGTGCGCGATGGCCGCACTCACGCTCGACCACCTCAGCGGCGGCCGGCACATTCTCGGACTCGGGGTATCCGGGCCGCAGGTGGTGGAGGGTTGGTACGGCCAGCCGTTTCCCAAGCCGTTGGCGCGCACCCGTGAATACATCGACATCATCCGGCAGGTGTGGGCCCGGGGAAACCCGGTGACAAGCGACGGACCCCACTATCCGCTGCCGCTGACGGGGGAGCGGACCACGGGCCTGGGCAAGCCGCTCAAGCCCATCACTCACCCGCTGCGGGCTGACATCCCGATCATGCTGGGCGCCGAGGGGCCGAAGAACGTCGCACTGGCCGCCGAGATCTGCGACGGCTGGCTGCCTATCTTCTACACGCCGCGGATGGCCGACATATACAACGAATGGCTCGACGAGGGGTTCGCCCGGCCCGGTGCCCGTCGCACCCGCGAAGACTTCGAGATCTGCGCGACCGCGCAGGTCGTGGTCACCGAAGACCGGGCGGCCGCGCACGCCGCGATCAAACCCCATCTGGCGCTCTACATGGGCGGCATGGGCGCGGAGGACACCAACTTCCATGCCGACGTCTATCGCCGGATGGGCTACGCGGAGGTGGTCGAGGAGGTCACCAAGCTGTTTCGCAGCAATCAGAAGGACAAGGCCGCCGAGATCATCCCGGACGAACTCGTCGACGACGCCATGATCGTCGGCGACATTGACTACGTGCGTAAGCAGATCGCGGCCTGGGAGGCCGCTGGAGTCACCATGATGGTGGTGTCTGGTCGCACCCCGGAGCAGGTACGCGAGCTTGCCGCGTTGGTCTAGCCGGTCCTTGCCAGAGATTAGAACGCGTTCTAGATTGGCCGGATGGCAGCTTCGCAGCACACCATCGCGGGCAGGGTACTCACGATGCCGGTCGAGATCCGCAAGGCACAGCAGCACATGGCGATGTTCTCGGTCCACGCCGATGCGGCGCAGCGCCTGATCGACTACAGCGGCCTGCAGGTCTGCCATTACTTGCCGGGGCGCGCGGTCGTGGTCCTGACGTTCATGCATTACATCGACGGCGACCTGGACCAGTACCACGAATTCAACACCAGCGTGATGGTCAACCCGCCCGGGTCGGCGGCGAGCGGGCCCCGCGCCCTGCAGTCGGCCGGCGCCTTCACTCACCACATGCCCGTCGACCAGGAATTCACGTTGGAAGCGGGAACCAAGATTTGGGGCTATCCGAAAGTCATGGCGGACTTCACCATTCGCGAGGGCCGTCAGTTCGGCTTCGACGTCAGCATCGACGGGCAACTGGTGGTGGGCATGGAATTTCGCCGCGGCCTGCCGTTCCGGCTGACCCCGCGCCACCAAGCGCAGCGCAGCTACTCGCACCGCGACGGTGTCGCCTGCGAGACCGCCTTTGACTACACGCTCGACGGTGTGCGCACCCGATTCGGTGGGGTGCGCGTCCGGCTGGGCGATCATCCCTACGCGAAAGAGCTGGCGTCGCTGGGCCTTCCGAAGCGCGCGATGGTGTCCAGCTCTGCTGCCAACGTACAAATGACATTCGGCGATGCTCAGGAGATCTCATGACGGCGACTGGATTAGAGACCAGACCCGATGTCGATCTGACCGACGGCGCTTTTTACGCGGGTGACTCCCGGGCCGTCTACCGCTGGATGCGGGAGAACGAGCCGGTCTTCCGGGATCGCAACGGGTTGGCCGCAGCGTCGACGTATCAGGCCGTCATCGAGGCCGAGCGCAACCCCGAGCTGTTCTCGAATGCCGGTGGCATCCGACCCGACCAAGACAGGGTCGAGATGATGATTGATATGGACGATCCGCAACATCTGTTGCGGCGCAAGCTCGTCAACTCGGGTTTCACCCGCAAGCGCGTGAAAGACCTGGAGTCCTCGATCACTTCGCTGTGTGATGCGCTGATCGACGCGGTGTGCGAACGCGGCGAGTGCGACTTCGTCTGGGACCTCGCCGCGCCCCTGCCGATGGCGGTCATCGGCGACATGCTCGGTGTGCGTCCGGAGGAACGCAAGACGTTCCTCAAGTGGTCCGACGATCTGGTCAGTTTCTTGAGCAGCACGGGGGCGCAAGAGGATTTCCAGGTCACAATGGATGCCTTCGCCGCCTACACCGAATACATGATGGGGATGATCGCGGCGCGCAAGGAGGAGCCGACGGACGATCTGGTCAGCGTCCTGGTGCACGCGCAGGTGGAGGGATCACGGCTGGAGGACCACCAGATCGTCACCGAGGTGCTGCTGCTGCTGATCGGCGGCGACGAGACCACGCGTCACACGCTGTCTGGCGGAACGAGGCAGCTGCTGCGGCACCCCGATCAGCACCGGCGTCTGGCGGGCGACCTCGGGCTGCTGCCCAACGCGATCGAAGAGATGCTGCGCTGGACCGCGCCGGTGAAGAACATGGCACGCACGATCACCGCCGACACCGAGTTTCACGGCACGGCGCTGCACCAGGGCGAAAAGATGATCCTGCTCTTCGAGTCGGCCAATTTCGACGAGAAGGTGTTCGAGGACCCGGAGAGCTTCAACATCGAGCGCTACCCGAACAACCACCTCGCGTTCGGCTTCGGGACGCACTTCTGCCTGGGGAACCAGCTCGCCCGGCTCGAGCTGTCGATCATGCAGACGCGCCTGCTACAGCGCCTTCCGGATATGCGACTGGCGTCGGATGCCGCGTTGCCGCTGAGGCCGGCGAACTTCGTGTCCGGCCTCGAGAAAATGCCGGTGACGTTCACCCCGAGCGCGCCGCTGGGTTAGCCGTTCCATTGGCGAGCAGACGCAGACTCGCACAAATCGGCGCGAAAAAGTGCGATTCTGCGTCTGCTCGCGCCAGGGGCGCTAGCGGTTCTGGAAGTTGGGCTTGCGCTTCTCGGCGAACGCCTTCGGGCCTTCCTTGGCGTCGTCGGACAAGAACACCTTGATGCCGATCTGGGTGTCGATCTTGAAGGCGTCGTTTTCGTTCAGTCCCTCGGTCTCC
>DATIOT010000295.1:0-1521 GCA_035472875.1 Mycobacterium sp. | reverse complement strand
GGCTGCATGAGCGCCGAAGAAGTGCCGGGCGTTCTGATCGCGCGCGGGCTCGCCGATCAGACCGGCAAGCGCATCCGGTTGAGCACCAAGGCCATCGTCGGCGCCACCTCGAAAGGCGTCAGCGGCCAAGTCGACGCGATGTTCGTGGCCGGACCGCCGCCGGACGCGGCCGTGATGATGATCGGCGCCAATGATGTCACCGCGCTCAACGGGGTCAGCCAGTCTGCGCGGCGGCTCGGACAAACGGTGCGTAAGTTACGCGCCCGCGGCGGGGTCGTGGTCGTTGGTACCTGCCCGGATCTGGGCATGATCAGCGCGATCCCTCAGCCACTTCGCTCGCTGGCACACGCGCGAGGTTCGCGGCTCGCGCGCGCCCAAGCGGCGGCGGTGAAGTCGGCCGGTGGTGTGCCGGTGCCCCTAGCGCATCTGCTGGCACCCCAATTCCGATCCACACCCGAGCTGATGTTCTCCGCCGACGGCTTCCACCCCTCGCCGGCCGCCTATGCGCTGGCGGCAGCCCAGCTGCTGGTGGCACTGTGCGATGCGTTGGGCGAAGATGTCGAGAGCCCAGTCCTTAATCTGGCGTCACGCTCAGCACGTGATCGCGGGTGACCACACGCGACTGAGCGCCATGTCGCGGCTGTGGCCACGCCCGGCACCGAGCCCGCCTGCCCCGTCTTCGTGCCAACCAGTGGGCAGCGATTAGATTTGTGCTAGCCCGTCGGGGTGGGTGTGCCACCCGTTTGTCAGCGAGCCCGCATCCCATTGGAGGGAATCGTCATGCCCGAAGCCGTCATCGTCTCAACTGCCCGCTCGCCGATCGGCCGCGCCATGAAGGGGTCGCTGGTCAGCATGCGACCCGACGACCTGGCCGTACAGATGGTGCGCGCCGCGCTCGACAAGGTGCCTGCGCTGAACCCGCACCACATCGACGACCTCATCCTGGGATGCGGCCTTCCGGGCGGTGAGTCCGGCTTCAACATGGCGCGCGTCGTCGCCGTCGAACTCGGCTATGACTTCTTGTCGGGCACCACCGTCAACCGGTATTGCTCTTCGTCGCTGCAGACGACACGGATGGCTTTTCACGCGATCAAGGCGGGCGAGGGTGACGCGTTCATCTCCGCGGGGGTGGAGACCGTGTCCCGATTCGGCAAAGGCAACTCCGACTCTTGGCCGGACACCAAGAATCCGGTGTTCGACGAGGCCCAGGAGCGTTCCGCGGCCGCGGCTGCCGGCGCCGACGAATGGCACGATCCCCGCGCTGACGGAAAGCTGCCCGACGTCTACATCGCGATGGGCCAAACCGCGGAGAACGTCGCGATATTGACCGGCATCAGTCGCGAGGACCAGGACCACTGGGGGGTGAGCAGCCAGAACCGCGCCGAGGCGGCGATCAAGAACGGGTTCTTCGAACGCGAGATCACCCCGGTGAAGCTCCCCGACGGCACCACGGTCAGCACCGACGACGGCCCACGTCCAGGTACCACCTACGAGAAGGTCGCCGAGCTCAAACCGGTGTTC
>DATIOT010000294.1:0-3955 GCA_035472875.1 Mycobacterium sp. | reverse complement strand
GACCGGATGCGGCTCACCAGCACCAGGATCCGCGACGTGCTGCGCGACGGCGCGATCATCCGCCGGTTCTTCTACTTGGTGGCGCTGATGACCGCCTTCAACTGGATGAGCCACGGTACCCAGGACGTCTACCCGACCTTCCTGGGCGCCACCGCCAACCAAGGTGCGGGTCTGGACAGCGTGACCGTCAAATGGATCGCGGTGGTCTACAACATTGGCGCCATCGTCGGGGGGCTGTTCTTCGGCACACTGTCACAGCGGTTCAGCCGCCGCTACACCGTAGTGTTCTGCGCGGTGTTGGCTCTTCCGATTGTGCCGCTGTTCGCCTACTCGCGCACCGCGGCGATGTTGTGTCTCGGCTCGTTTCTGATGCAGGTCTGCGTGCAGGGCGCGTGGGGTGTGATTCCCGCGCACCTGACCGAGATGTCCCCGGATGCCATCCGCGGCCTCTACCCCGGCGTGACCTACCAGCTCGGCAATCTGCTCGCCGCAATGAACCTGCCCATCCAGGAGCGCCTGGCCGAATCCCGCGGGTATCCCTTCGCGTTGGCCGCAACGATCGTGCCGGTGTTGCTCGCCGTTGCGGTACTGACGCTGATCGGTAAGGACGCGACTGGAATACGCTTCGGCACCACCGAAACCGCTTTTATCCCAAGCGAAGTGACGTAATCTAGCCGGCGTCTGGGTCGCTCAGCATGCGCCGCAGCAGGTGCATGGCCACGGTCGCCGAGCGCTCCCGGACGTCGGATCGGTTCCCGGGGAGCCGCAGCGTCCGAGTGTCCGTGCGGCCGTCGCCAAGCATCACGCTGAAGCAGACCGTGCCCACTGGCTTTTCCGCCGTTCCCCCGCCCGGACCGGCAATTCCGGTGGTCGCGACGGCGGTATCGGCGCCGAAGCGCTGCAACGCGCCTGCTGCCATCGCCTCGGCCACCGGCTCGGACACCGCACCGTGCGCCTCGATCAGCGCTGGGTCGACGCCGAGTAGCTGCGCTTTGGCTTCGTTGGAATAGGCCACCACACCGCCCATCACGTAGTCGGACGAACCGGCCCGGTCGGTCAGCCGGGCCGCCACCAGACCCGCGGTACACGATTCCGCCGTAGCTATCCGACGCCCGGTCAGCAGCCGCGCGACCAGAGCGTCCACCTGCGAGCCGTCTTCGGAATAGATCTGGTTTCCGTGCCGGTCGCGCAACAACTTCGTCAGCTGCGCATACACCTCTGCGGCGCCCGGCTCGTAGCGGGTGACCATTTCAATCTCGCCCCGCCGCAGGCACGTGGTGATCTCCAGCGAGTCAAAGCCGGAAATGGACGTCTCGGCGTCGCGCAGCGTTTCGGCCAGCCCCGACTCGGGCAGGCCGAACATCCGAATGGTCTTCTGCCGGTAGGTCGTTCGGCCTGCGATAGCCTGCTGTGCCGCAGAGGTTTCGATGGCTCTGGTCCACATCGGCTGAAGCTCCCGCGGCGGGCCCGGAAGCACGATCACCGTCGGCTTACCGGGCACAACCACACCCGGCGCGGTGCCCACCGGATCGAGCACCTCCGAACCGGCTGGAATCATGGCCTGCTTGCGGTTGGCGGCGCGCACCGCGTCGAAGTCGACGCCATTGAAGCGCGCCATAAAAGATTTGAGGATGGCAGCGATCTTGTTCTCAGTCTCGGCGTCCAACACCAACTCACGGCCGCAGAAGCGCGCCACTACCTCGACGGTCATGTCGTCGGCTGTTGGCCCCAGCCCGCCGCTGGTGATGATCAGGTCCACGCCCTGCTCGACCATGAAGCGCAGCTGCGCCTCGATGTCGGCTGGGCGATCACCGCAGATTGTGATGTGTGCCAATTCGACGCCCAGCTCCAAAAGCCGATCAGCGATCCAAGGACCGTTTCGGTCCTGTACCCGTCCGGTAAGGACTTCCGTTCCGGTGACCACGATGCCTGCGCGTGCGCTCACCGGCATGAGCCTACGCATCCGTCGTCTTCCGTCTGTCGGACGTCGACACTAGCCTGAGGCCGTGGCGCAGGCTCCGCGGACTCGCTACGCCAAATGCGGCGACATGGATATCGCCTACCAGGTGGGTGACGGTCCGACCGATCTTCTGGTGTTGCCGGGGCCGTTCATCCCGATAGGTTCGATCGACGATGAGCCGTCGATGTACCGCTTCCATCGGCGCCTGGCATCGTTCAGCCGGGTGATCCGGTTCGACCATCGCGGAATCGGTCTCTCGTCTCGGATGCCCTCGATGGATGAACTGGGACCGCAGTTTTGGGCTGAAGACGCGATCGCGGTATTGGACGCGGTCGGATCCGAGCAAGCAACGATCTTGGCGGCGAGTTTCCACTCGATGAACGGACTTGTTCTTGCCGCCGACTATCCCGAGCGGGTACGCAGGTTGGTGGTCATCAATGGGGCGGCGCGCGCACTATGGGCGCCCGACTACCCAATCGGCGTCGAGGCACGGCACGCCGACCCATTCATGACGGTCGCGCTCGAACCTGATGCTGTGGAGCAGGGTTTCGACGTTCTACGGGTCGTGGCGCCGAGTGTGGCCGGCGACGATGCCTTCCGCGCATGGTGGGACCTGGCCGGCAACCGTGCCGGGCCGCCGAGCATGGCCCGCGCCGTGTCCAAGGTCGTGACCGAAGGCGACGTGCGAGAGGCCGTCGGGCGCATCCGCGCGCCGACGTTGATCCTGCACCGGGTCGATTCGGCTTTCATTCCCGTCGGGCACGGTCATTACCTCGCCGAGCACATCTCGGGATCGCGCTTCGTCGAGCAACCGGGCGCCGACATGCTGTACTGGGTGGGCGATACCGCGCCGATGCTCGACGAGATCGAGGAGTTCATCACCGGCGTGCGGGGCGGCTCCGATGCCGAGCGCCTGCTCACCACGATCGTCTTCACCGACATCGTCGGCTCCACCGAGCGCGCCGCCCTGCTCGGCGACGATCGGTGGCGCGACCTGTTGGACAACCACGACACCATCGTGCGGCACGAACTGCAGCGGTTCGGCGGTCGCGAAGTCAATACTGCGGGCGACGGATTCGTCGCCACATTTGCCAGCCCCAGCTCCGCCATCGCATGCGCCGAGGAAATCGTCGACGCGGTCCGTGTGCTCGGCATCGAGGTGCGGGTCGGCATTCATGCCGGCGAGGTCGAGGTGAGCGGTGCCGACGTCGCGGGCATGGCCGTGCATATTGGTGCGCGGGTGGCAGCGCAGGCGGGACCCAGCGAAATCTTGGTGTCCTCGACAGTGCGTGACATCGTCACTGGTTCGCGGCGCACCTTCGCCGAGCGCGGTCAGCGCGAACTGAGGGGCGTGCCGGGCCAGTGGCGGCTGTATGCCCTTCTTACAGGTGGCCGCTAACGCGATCGTGAGTGTGCCCTGCACCGGCGCCGCATCGGAGTCGGTCTACGGTATCTCCGCATCCGGTAGCAACAATGTCGCGTTTTTTGTATCCGGCCTGATCGGCCCTAAGGACCTACGGCGGCCTCGGCGTCAACCTCACCCAGGCGTCTGGTCTTCGCGCCGCGGGACTGGATGGGCCGGCCATGAAACGGGGTTTTTCGTTCACGGCCCCGAGCCGGTGCCAGCGCCGAGGCCGCCGAGGCCACTACCGCGCGGCGCGTCTACAGGTGCTGACGCCGTAGAGCGACGAACGCGATACGGCGCGTTGACCGCACCGGCGCGCATCCCGGCAAACATTGAGCACCATGCCAGACTGGCCATTGTGGTATCCGAGATCGCGGTCGCGCTCATCAGCGGCGGCTCGGCGTTGGGCGGCGCGATCGTCGGCTCATCGGGGGCGATTGCCGGCTCGCTGGTCGCGCAGCGGGCCGAGAAACGCCGACGCAGGCAGGAGAGCCGCGCTGCTCTGATCGCACAATGGCGCAACGATGTCCGTCAATTGCGTAATGCCGAGATCAACCATCTCGCGCGTAACGAAGAGAATAAGAAACAGG
>DATIOT010000293.1:0-8391 GCA_035472875.1 Mycobacterium sp. | reverse complement strand
GCAGTAGCACTTCAAGTTCGACGCATGCGTTGGCCCGCCAGCGGCGTACGGGAGCGTATGGTCGAGGGCGCATTCCAGCGCCGACCGGGCGCAGCCGGGCCAGCGGCACGTCAAATCCCGGCAACGCACGAAATCAGCCAGTGCCGCCGAGGGCACATATCCCGATTCCGGTGGGGCATCGGCCGGGTGGACCAGCGGTACCAGCTTCGCCGACTTGGCCAGTTCCGCAACGAGTTCAGGTGCGATGAGCCCATCGGCGCCAACCTCGGACGCAGGCGCCGAGCCGCTGCCGTGGATCGTGGCTTGCTCGGCGATCACGTGAATCACCACCGGCGTCGCGGCAGGCCGCTTTCCGGCCGCGCAGTCGGGGCGCCCACAGCGGCAGCCCAGCCGGTCAACGCCGCCCGCCAGCGCCCCCAGCGCGTCGGCGCGGCGCTGCTCGCGGGTGCGGGGATCGTGCTCACACACCGTGGCCGACAACGCATTCAATCGCTTCTCGAGAGCATGGGCGTCGGGGGTGAGCAGACTGCCGTGGATCTCAGAAATGCCGCCTTGGAGATCCCCGATCCAGACTTCCCTGTCATCCTGGCGCTGCTTGCGCCGCCGCACCGCATCCACGTCGTCGGCGTTAGCCACGATCTTGTCGACCTGCCCGCCCAGCCGCCCCTGAGTCGTCGACGGCCAGCGCGGTACCTTGACGGCCAGCTCCGCATCCACCGCCGCCAGCACGTCGCGGTCGGTTATCAGATCGGTGCGGTACACGATCGTCTGAAACATCCGATAGTCGATATCACCGGCTTTAAACAGTTCCGCCACCCTTGGCAGCCGCTCGCGCATTGCCCGCGCATACCGCAGCCGGTGACCGGCCAACCCCGGACTGATGCGCAATGCCGCGGCCAGCTCGGCGGTCACCGCCTCCATGGTGTCGACCGCCCAGGCTTCGGTGTCCGAGCAGCGCGACAGCCGATAGGCGAACAATTCGCCAATCGCGACCAGCTGCGCGGCCGCCGCCCGGTTCTCCGCCCGCCACGACGAGCAGATCCGATCAACCAGGACAGCGGACGCCGCCGTGGTGGACGGATAGCGCCGCTCGAACAGCTCATCGAACCGGGCGATCACCTCCGGCGGCGATTCGAAATCGACCCCTTGTTCGAACATATGTACGAGTATGCCAGACGCGTCCGACATCGATGTAACGGCGGTCCGGGACCGGGCGGCAGGTCAGTCCACGTGGATCGGCGGGCCGGCCGGTCTGCCCGCCGCGCGCCGTCGGCGCGGACCTCCAAGAGCAGCGTCGCCGGCGAGCGGGGAGCTTTGCGCGGTGTCACTGCCGCTCTCGGCCTCGGGCACTTCGGAGTCGGAATCCTCGTCGTCCAGGTCGTCGTCCAGGTCGAGGTCCTCGTCATCGTCGTCAAGGTCCTCGTCGTCACCCAGGTCCTCGTCGTCGAGCTCGTCGTCATCTTCCGAGTCGTCTTCGTCGACTTCATCCTCGGTGTCCTCGTCGGAGTCCTCGAACTCATCCTGGTCGGTGTCCTCGTCGAGGTCCGCGGGAACCTGTGCTTCGGTCTGCTCATCGATCTCGCCCGTGATTTCCTCACCGGACTCGCCGGATTCCCCATCGCCGCGGCCAGCCGCGTACGCACCGGCGGCCATCGCCTTGAACATCGGATGCTCGCCGGGGGCGTGAGCGGGCACCTTGGCCACCACGGGCTCTTCGGATCGGCTCTTTTTCGAGCGTTTGCCGCGCCGACCGCCGGACTCAGACTTGCGCGCGGGCGCCGAAGCGGAATCGACCGGGTCGGCGTGCAACAGGATCCCGCGGCCACCACAGTTCGGGCACGCTGTCGAGAACGCCTCGATCAGCCCGGTTCCCAACCGCTTGCGGGTCAGTTGCACCAGGCCCAACGAGGTCACCTCGGACACCTGGTGGCGGGTGCGGTCTCGGGCCAGCGCTTCGGTCAGCCGGCGCAGCACCAAGTCGCGGTTGGACTCCAGCACCATATCGATGAAGTCGATGACCACGATGCCGCCGATGTCACGGAGTCGCAGCTGGCGCACGATCTCCTCGGCCGCCTCGAGGTTGTTCTTGGTGACGGTCTGCTCGAGGTTGCCCCCGGACCCGGTGAACTTGCCGGTGTTGACGTCGATCACCGTCATCGCCTCGGTGCGGTCGATCACCAGCGTGCCGCCCGACGGCAGCCACACTTTGCGGTCCATCGCCTTGGCCAGTTGCTCGTCGATTCGATGCACCGCGAAGACGTCCGGCCCGGCCTGCCCCTCCGGCCCCTCTGGGGGTTCGTACTTGGTCAGCTTCGAAAGCAGCTCGGGAGCAACAGATTTCACGTAATCATTGATCGTAGTCCAAGCCTCGTCCCCGGAAACGATGAGCCCGGTGAAGTCCTCGTTGAACAAATCCCGAATGACCTTGACCAACACGTCGGGTTCTTCGTAAAGCGCTACCGCGGCGCCGGCGGCCTTCTGCTTGGTCTCGGTGGCCTTGGCCTGAATTTGCTCCCAGCGCTCTTGCAGGCGGGTGACGTCTTTGCGGATGTCTTCCCCTTTGACACCCTCGGACGCGGTGCGGATGATCACCCCGGCGTCGGACGGCACCACCTCACGCAGGATCTCTTTGAGCCGCTGGCGTTCGGTATCGGGCAGCTTGCGGCTGATCCCGGTCGACGACGCACCCGGCACATAAACCAAGTAGCGACCCGCCAATGACACCTGCGTGGTCAGCCGCGCGCCCTTGTGACCGACCGGGTCCTTGCTGACCTGGACGACCACATAGTCGCCGGGTTTGAGGGCCTGTTCGATCTTGCGGTCAGCCCCGCCGAGTCCCGCGGCTTCCCAGTTGACTTCGCCGGCATACAGCACGCCGTTGCGGCCGCGACCGATGTCAACGAAGGCCGCCTCCATCGACGGCAGCACGTTCTGCACGATCCCGAGGTAGATGTTGCCCACCAGGGACGCAGAGGCTGCCGATGTCACGAAATGCTCGACGACGATGCCGTCTTCGAGCACCGCGATCTGGGTATACCGCGCGCCCGGTTGCGGTGGCTCGGTGCGGACCCTGTCGCGCACCACCATCATCCGTTCGACGGCCTCGCGGCGCGCCAAGAACTCGGCCTCGGTCAGCACCGGTGGGCGACGCCGTCCGGCGTCGCGCCCGTCTCGCCGCCGTTGCCGCTTAGCCTCCAGCCGAGTCGAGCCGTCAATGCCCTTGATCTCGGCGCCGGCTGAGCCGTTGGAACCATTGTCATCGGACTTGCCGGCGCGTGGCGCCCGCTCGTGCACCACGGTGTTCGGCGGATCGTCGGGTGCCGGGCCGTCGTCGTTGTCGTCACCAGAACCCGACTTACGCCGACGGCGCCGCCGCCGCCGCCGGCTACCCGCGTCAGCCGAACCGTCCTCGTCGTCGCCACCGTCAGCGTCGTCGGAGTCTTCAGAGTCTTGGTCGTCGGCGTCCTCAGATTCGGAAGAGTCGTCCCGGGACGGTTTCTGGGCCCGCTGTTCGGCCTCGCCGTCGTCGCCGCCGGCCTCACCCTGGCTGTCGGACTGGTTGTCGGACCCACCCGGTTCACCGCGTCCACGGCCACGACCCCGACGGCCACGCCGCCGCCGCCGGTTGGCAGGTCGATCGGCCTGCTCCTCGTCGTCGTCACTGTCGGAGTCATCGGAATCGGCAGCGTCGTCAGCCCTGCCGTCGTCTGTCTCTATCGGTTGCGGGGCGACGAACAGCGGCATGTAGTGCGGCCGCTCCACCGTGGTCTCGAGCATCAGCCGGGATTCGGGTTCGTCGGCGGGTTCGCCAACCACGACAGACGCACCGGCCGCCTCGGGTTGAGCGGCAGCCAGCAGGTCGCGTACCCGGACCGCGTCATCTCGGTCCACGCTCGAATGCGCGCTGCGGATTCGTCCATCCAATGCGCTCAGCGCATCGAGCACCCGCTTGCTGGTGGTTCCCAGCGTTCGAGCCAGCGAATGGACTTTTAAGCGGTCCGGCAGTTCCTCGTGCTGGGCCGGCTCTCGTGATGAATCTGAAGATGGTGCACCGTCTACCACGTATTCTCCTCAAGCCCCCGGGCGCGTCCTTCCGACGCGGCCACGCGAGGGCTTCGCTATGGGCCCGAGTCACTTCTCCCGGGCTTGTGATGGTCTCGCCCCGAGCGGCTCAGGTAGAACTCACTCGGCGCCGTGCTGAATGTCGGCCTGACATGCCGCGCAACATCGCGGGTGGCGATGGTCGCGCTTGTCTAAGTCTTCATTCGGGTGTCTGACGCCGGTCCGGCGACGTTCACCCGCATATAAGTATCCCACATCACTGCGCGGGCTCACTCGCCCCTACTTTGGCGCTCCGCTAACCCGCTCAGGCCCAGGTGCGGCCCCTACCGTTTCAGGGTTAAACGCCGGGAAACCACAGCGCGATCTCGCGCTTTGCCGAATCGGCCGAATCGGACCCGTGCACCAAGTTGAACTGCGTTTCCAGCCCAAAATCGCCGCGGATTGTGCCGGGAGCGGCCTGCTCCACCGGGTCGGTGCCGCCGGCGAGCTGCCGAACCGCCGCAATCGCCCGCGGTCCCTCCACGATTGCCGCCACTACCGGGCCCGATGTGATGAACTGCAGCAACGACTCGAAGAACGGTTTGCCCTCGTGCTCGGCGTAATGCTGGCCAGCCAGCTCGTCGTCGATGTGTCGGAGCTCCAACGCCGCGATGGTGAGGCCTTTGCGCTCGATGCGGCTGATGATCTCGCCTATCAGCCGCCGCTCGACGCCATCCGGCTTGATCAGTACCAGGGTCCGTTCCGTCACGGCGGACAGCGTACAGAACCAATCGGTAATCAGTGGGGTGGTAGCTGGCGCTGCGACTGTCCCTGCCGCCGCCGGACCTCGGCACGCAGGTAAGCAATCAGCACCCACAATCCGCTGAACAGCACACCGATGAATCCCACACCCGGGTAGAGCGCAAAGCCCCCGAGAAGAATCACTTGCACGCCCAAGTTCAGCCAAATCGCCCAGGGTTTGCGCTGCAGCCCGGCGAGCAGGATCAGCAGCGCGGCCAGCCCGATCAGATAGCCGAGCGATACCGGGCTCAGGCCGCCGCCGACCGCGCCCACCACCGGTATCGCCAGCAGCACCACGATCGCCTCCAGGATCAGCGTCGCGGCCATCACCGCACTGAAGCTCTTCCACGGGTCAGCCGGTGGCGCCGGGCTTTGGTCAGTCATTCCGGATCACGCCCGAACAAGGTCCGGGCCGCCCCGGCGGTGACCACCGAGCCGGTGACGACGATCCCGGTGCCGAAGAATGCGCCGCCCTCGGCCTCCCCGGCGGCAGCGGCGTCGTCGACCAGCGCGGTCGCGACGTCGATGGCGTCGCGCAGGTTTTCGGCGGTCGTCACCCGGTCGGGTCCGAACCGCGCCCGGGCCGCCAACGCCAGCGACTCGACATCCAGCGCCCGCGGCGACCCATTGTGGGTCACGACGACGGAGTCGAACACGGGCTCCAGCGCGGCGAGGATGCCGTCGACGTCCTTGTCGGCCAGCACGCTGAGCACGCAGGCGAGAAATCGGAAGTCGAATTCGCCGGCCAGCGTCTGGGCCAGGGCGGCCGCGCCGGCCGGATTGTGCGCGGCGTCGATGAGCACCGTGGGTGCGCTGCGCATGCGCTCCAGCCGGCCGGGGCTGGTGACGGCGGCGAAACCGGCCCGGACGGCCTCGACATCGAGCTGACGCTGAGCACCGGCGCCAAAAAACGCCTCGACCGCGGCAAGTGCAACCACCGCGTTGTGTGCCTGATGTTCGCCGTGCAGCGGCAGGTAGACGTCGGAGTACACCCCGCCGAGACCCTGCAGCTGCAGCACCTGTCCGCCGATCGCGACCTGACGGCCCAACACTGCGAACTCGGAATCCTCGCGGGCAACCGCGGCGTCGGCGCGCACGGATTGGGCCAACAGCACTTCCATCGCCTCGGGCACCTGCCGCGCGATGACCGCGACGGTGTCCGGCGAACCGTCGGCCGCCTTGGTGATGATGCCCGCCTTCTCCCCGGCGATCCCCGCGATGTCGTCGCCGAGATATTCGACGTGATCGATGCCGATCGGGTTGATGACCGCTACCGGTGCGTTGATCATGTTGGTGGCATCCCAACGCCCGCCCATGCCCACCTCGACCACCGCGACCTCGACGGGCGCATCGGCGAACGCCGCGAACGCCATCGCGGTGAGGACCTCGAACTTGCTCATCGCCGGCCCACCGGCGGACTGCGACTGCGCATCGACCATCTGCACGAACGGCTCGATCTCCCGGTAGGTCGCGACGTACTGCGCCGGGCTGATCGGCTCCCCGTCGATCGCTATACGTTCGACCGCCGACTGCAAATGGGGGCTGGTGGTTCGGCCGGTGCGCCGGTGCAGCGCGGTCAGCAGCGCGTCGGCCATGCGCGCCACCGAAGTCTTACCGTTGGTGCCCGCGATGTGGATCGACGGGTAGCCGAGTTGCGGTGAGCCCAGCAAGTCCATCAATGCGCTGATGCGGGTCAGGCTCGGCTCGATGCGGGTCTCCGGCCAGCGCTGGTCCAGCAGATGCTCGACCTGTAATAGGGACGCGATCTCGTCCGGCGTGGGAGCCGAGCTGGTGACCTGACCGCGCTCTGGCCACTCGGGCGACTCAAAACTCATTGCAGCCCGGCCAACCTGGCGTTGATCCGGTCGGTTTCCTCCTGAGCCAGGCGCTGGCGGTCGCGGATCTTGCCGACGACGTCTTGCGGGGCCTTGGCCAGAAAGTCCGCGTTGGCCAATTTAGCGGCGGTCGATGCCAGCTCCTTTTGCGCTGCGGCCAGGTCCTTTTCCAGGCGGCGGCGCTCGGCGGCGACGTCGATGGTGCCCGAGGTGTCGAGTTCGACGACCACGGTGCGGTTCATGTTGGCGCCGAGCCTCACTTCCAATGACACCGACGGTTTGAAATCCGGACCCGGCGCGGTCAGCCACGCCAGCGACGTCACCGCGGCCACCTGAGTGCTCAGATCGCAGTCCTCAACACCGGCCAACCGGGCCGGCACCTTCTGCCGGTCGGCAAGACCCTGATCGCTACGAAACCGGCGAACCTCGGTGACCAGCTTCTGCATATCGCTAATTCGTTGCGTGGCGGCCGGATCCAGGTCCACACCCGACGGTTCTGGCCAATCGGCGATCACCAGCGACTCCTGGTCGGTCATCGCCTGCCACAGCGCTTCGGTGATGAATGGGATCACGGGGTGCAGCAACCGCAGCAGCGTGTCCAGCGTCGCGGCCAGCACAGCGGTGGTGTGCGTGAGTCCGTCGGCAAGCTGCGTCTTGGCCAATTCGACATACCAGTCGCAGAATTCGTCCCAAGCGAAGTGGTAGAGCGCCTCGCACGCCCGGCTGAACTCGTAGCCGTCGAAGGCCGAATCAACTTCGGCCCGAACCTGTTCCAGCCTTCCCAGGATCCACCGGTCGGCGTCCGTCAATTCGGCTTCCGGGGGCACCGGCGCCACCTGCGTGCCGTTGAGCAGTGCGAATCGGGTGGCATTGAACAGCTTGGTACCGAAATTGCGCGACGCCCGGACGTGATCCTCGCCGATCGTCAAGTCACCGCCGGGACTGGCGCCGCGGGCAAGGGTAAACCTCAGCGCGTCGGCCCCGAACATCTCCACCCAGTCCAGCGGGTCGATGACGTTGCCCCTGGACTTACTCATCTTGCGGCCGGATTCATCACGGATCAGCCCGTGCAAGAAGACGTCGGTGAACGGCACCTGCGGGCCGCGGCGGCCGTCGAGCGTGATGGCGTCGTCGTCGCCAACGAAGGTGCCGAACATCATCATCCGTGCGACCCAGAAGAACAGGATGTCGTAGCCGGTCACCAAAACACTGGTTGGATAGAACTTTTCCAGCTCCGGAGTCTTTTCCGGCCACCCCAATGTCGAGAACGGCCACAGCGCGGAAGAAAACCAGGTGTCCAGTACATCAGGGTCCTGCTCCCAGCCGTCCGGCGGTGTGTCGTCCGGACCGACGCATACCTGCTCGCCATCGGGCCCGTACCAGATCGGGATACGGTGGCCCCACCACAGCTGCCGCGAGATACACCAGTCGTGCATGTCGTCGACCCACGCAAACCAGCGCGGTTCCAGGCTGGCGGGGTGAATCACGGTGTCCCCGTTACGCACTGCATCGCCGGCGGCCTTGGCCAGTGACTCCACCCTGACCCACCACTGCAGCGACAGTCGTGGCTCGATCGGTTCGCCGGTGCGCTCCGAATGTCCGACGCTGTGCAGGTAGGGGCGTTTCTCCTCGACGACCCGGCCCTGCGCCGCCAGAGCTTCGCGCACCGCGACACGCGCCTCGAATCGGTCCATGCCGTCGAATTGCGTTCCGG
>DATIOT010000292.1:0-2371 GCA_035472875.1 Mycobacterium sp. | reverse complement strand
GGTGGTTACCCAAACTCAAAGAGATGGTGCCGTCGCTGGGGTTCGAGCTATCCCGTGAGCCCGCGCTGTATGACGAGGTGTCGTCATGGGGCACCAAGGCACTGCAGTTGGGAGCCGATTCGGGGAGGCGATCATGACTGTAGCGCTGCGCCGCACCTGGGCCAAAGACCTTGACGCCCGGACCCTTTACGAGTTACTCAAGTTGCGGGTGGAGGTCTTCGTCGTCGAACAGGCGTGCCCGTATCCGGAGCTGGATGGACGCGATCTGCTCGCCGAGACTCGGCACTTCTGGCTGGAAACGTCTGACGGTGAAGTGATCTGCACGCTGCGGCTGATGGAGGAGCACGCGGGCGGCGAGAAGGCGTTCCGGCTCGGGCGGCTGTGCACCAAGCGCAGCGCGCGGGGCCAAGGCCATACCACTCGGCTGCTGCGCGCCGCGCTGGCCGAGGTGGGTGACTACCCGTGCCGGATCGACGCGCAGACCTATCTCGCGGACATGTATGCCCAGCACGGGTTTGTCCGCGACGGTGACGATTTCGTTGACGACGGGATTCCGCATGTCCCGATGCTGCGGCCCGGCTCCGGTTCGGTGGCACACCGGTGAAGCCCTATCCGTTCAGCGCGATTGTCGGACACGAGCAGCTGCGGCTCGCGCTCCTGTTGTGTGCCGTCCGTCCGGAGATCGGTGGGGCGCTGATCCGCGGAGAGAAGGGCACCGCCAAGTCGACCGCGGTGCGTGGGCTCGCTGCGCTGCTGTCCGCCGCGACCGGCAGCAGCGACTCTGGCCTGGTCGAAATGCCGCTCGGCGCAACCGAGGACCGGGTGATCGGTTCACTGGATCTGCAGCGGGTGCTGCGCGACGGTGAGCACGCGTTCTCGCCCGGATTGCTGGCCCGTGCTCACGGTGGCGTGCTTTACGTCGACGAGGTGAATCTGCTGCATGATCATCTGGTTGACGTTTTGCTCGACGCCGCCGCGATGGGACGGGTGCATATCGAACGCGACGGCATCTCGCATTCCCACGAGGCCCGGTTCGTGCTGATCGGCACGATGAATCCCGAGGAGGGCGAACTGCGTCCGCAACTGCTGGACCGGTTCGGTCTCACCGTCGACGTGCACGCGTCGCGTGAGGTCGATGTGCGAATGCAGGTCATCCGGCAGCGGATGGCCTATGAGGCCGACCCGGATGCGTTCGCCGAGCGTTACGCCGACGCCGACGCCGAGCTGGCCCGGCGGATTGCGGCTGCGCGTGCGCTCGTCGACGATGTGGTGTTGCCCGACAACGAGTTACGGCGCATTGCGGCTCTGTGCGCGGCGTTTGACGTTGACGGCATGCGGGCTGACCTGGTGGTGGCCCGCACCGCCGCCGCGCATGCCGCCTGGCGCGGCGCCAACACCGTCGAGGAGCAGGACATCCGGGTGGCGGCCGAACTGGCGTTGCCGCACCGGCGCCGTCGGGATCCCTTTGACGATCCCGGCATCGACCGCGATCAGCTGGACGAAGCCCTGGCGCGGGCCGGCAGTGATCCCGAACCTGAGCCCGACCCGCCGGGCGGCGGTCAGCCGGCTGGCACGCCATCAGATCTGCCGCAAATAAACTCACAGTCGTCGTCCAGACCGCACCCACCGAAACCGAGCGCGCCGCCGTCGAAGACCTTCCGTACCCGAGCGCTCAGGGTGCCGGGTGTCGGCGGAGGCGCGCCGGGACGCCGGTCGCGGGCCCGCAACGTCTCCGGCAGCGTGGTGGCGGCTGCCGACGACAACGAAGTCGGTTCCGGCGCTCACGGACTGCACCTGTTCGCCACCCTGCTGTCGGCCGCCGAGCACGCCGGAGCGGGACCTTTGCGGCCACGGCCGGACGACGTGCGCCGGGCCATCCGCGAGGGACGCGAAGGCAACCTGGTGATCTTCGTCGTCGACGCGTCGGGTTCGATGGCCGCTCGAGATCGCATGGCCGCGGTCAGCGGCGCCACCCTGTCGCTGCTGCGCGACGCCTATCAGCGCCGTGACAAGGTCGCGGTGATCACCTTCCGCCAGCAGGAGGCGCGGCTGTTGCTGCCGCCGACATCGTCGGCGCACATCGCCGGCCGGCGACTGGCCCGGTTCGACACCGGTGGCAAGACTCCGCTGGCCGAAGGGCTGCTGGCCACGCGTGAGCTGATTGTCCGGGAAAAGGCGCGTGACCGCGCGCGACGTTCCCTGGTGGTGGTGCTTACCGACGGCCGGGCCACCGCCGGACCGGACCCGTTGGGCCGCAGTCGAACCGCGGCGGTTCATGCCTTGTTCGGCATGGGGTTGCGCAGCTTCAGCATGAGCCCCGCCTTCGTCCCGACCATCAAGGCCGTGGCCCAGACTTCGCAAACCGATCTCG
>DATIOT010000291.1:0-7858 GCA_035472875.1 Mycobacterium sp. | reverse complement strand
GATCAACCGCTTGTGAGTGCGCATTTCGAAGTGCTCTCGCGAGTCCTTGTACTTATGCGGAGAGCGGATGACGCAATACACGTTCTTCTCGGTCGGCAGCGGCACCGGACCTACGACGCTGGCACCCGTGCGAACGACAGTTTCGACGATCTTGCGCGCCGATGCATCAATAGCCTCATGGTCGTAGGCCTTGAGCCTGATGCGGATCTTTTGTCCCGCCACGCTTCTCCCTACCTCACTCCATACTTGAGGCCCGTGTCCGGACCTAACTCCCTCTCGAGGCCCGTGTCCGGACCTGGTGCCCCTAACGCGCCGATTCGACTCGGCCGATTAGGGCCGATCGAGCGTCGCGCCGGATACTGCGCCGCTGTTTACCTGTCGTGGTCCACCGGCCCCCGCGCTCGGGCGTGTCACCCGCACGCAGCCTTGTCCGCGGCCGAAATTAGTCGCGCTCCAAGGATGGGACCGGACGCGCCCGTTTGGGCGCTGGTCGTATGCCCGGCCAGGCGCAAACCCGGCGCAAAGCAACCTGAACAGTATGCCTCAGATCATGGCTCGGACAAAATTTCGGGCCAAATCTCGGGCAAACGTCAGAGGCATGCTTTCGTCGCCCGGCTAATGCGGTGGTCACGGGCCCGCGCCGGGACCTGTCCGGTCAGCCCCGGCCGAGCCGGCGGATCACCGAAAACCGACCCCACCTTCCGCGGCTGAATCGGCGTCACGCACCTGCCGATTCGATAGTCGCCGCGGTGGTCCTCCGGTGCGCGCGCTGAACGTGCAGGAAGCCGTCGACGGCTGCGTACGCGCACTCGCGGTAGTCGAAATCCGGCAAAGTGGACAGGCGCCCCAGCACCAGTGGGCCGATCAGCAGGGCGATGGCGCGCGATCGGTCGACCTCACCCAGTTCGGCGGCGGCCTCCGGGCTATCGAACACGGCGTCGAATGGCGCCGCATACTGCTGGGCGATGCGCTCGCGCAACGTGGTGATCGAGGCGCTGTCGGCGGCGCGGGTGTGACGAGGTTCTGGCAACCCTGCTAGGTCGCGGCCGAGGGCCAACCAGGACATCGCCGTCATGACGGCGGGCGCTTGCGCCACCGCTTCGGCCTGGGCCAGCACGATCGCGACAAGCCGATCCCGCAGCGAGCCCTCAGCCGGCGGCGTCGGTGATGGGGGTATGAGGCTGTTGAACGCCGCCGCCAGCAAATCATTTCCACTCGGGAAGTGGCGATACAGGGTGGCTCTGGCAACATTGGCGCTACGGGTGACCGCATCGACGGTCACCGCACTGGGACCCCCTGAACGCAGCAGCGCGACGGCGGCTTCGAGCAAACGAGCCCGGGAGCGCGCTGGTCGCGGATCGGTAGTGCCCTCGGTAATTGTGAGCCACCTTCCTGATTGGAAACAAGACTATCGGTCTATGTACAAGACTGATTGTCTCAAAAACTTCTTACGCCGCCGAGAGGAGGCGCATATGGTCGAAATCCTTGTCCGGCCTGACCAGCGTACTGATGCGATAAGCATCGGCGGTAGCCCCCGAGCGCGAGCCTGGACGCTGCCCGTCGCCTGCATGGGTGTCGCGCTTGTCGTCGCGTCGATGACAGCGTTGAACACCGCGCTGGGGGACCTCGCGGTGGCCACCTCGGCGACCCAGACGCAGCTGAGCTGGGTCGTGGATGGATACACCCTGGCGCTGGCGTGCCTGCTGCTGCCGGTCGGGGCCATCGGCGACCGCTATGGCAGGCGGGGTGCGCTACTTGCCGGTTTGGTGGTTTTCGCACTCGGCTCGGGTGCACCGGCGATATTGCATAACCCGCTGCAGATCATCGCGGGGCGAGCGGTGGCCGGTATCGGTGCCGCGCCGGAGCGGTCATCGCGGTGGTGTTCGGCGTCGTCGAGTTCCGGCGGCGGCGACCACTTCTGGATGTTCGGCATGCAATACGTGCAACAGATCATGGGCTATTCACCGCTCGCGACGGCATTTTCGTTCGGCCCGTTCATAGTGCAGCTGGGCATTTTCTCTGTTGATGGCGGTTGGTTTCGCGTGCCTGTACCGACTGAGCCTGCACACCTCGTACTTCGAATTTACTTGGCCGACATTGATACTTGCCACTGGCATCGGAATATGCACGGCGGCGACGACTTCGGCGATCATGGGCTTGGGGCCGCAAGGTAGCCAGCTGGCTGAGGTCAGCAAAGCCGCGTTTCTGACGGCGATGCACGATTCCACGATGGTGATGGCCGTGATCGTTGCCGTGGCTGCGGTCCTGATCGGACTTGGGCGCCCGGCCGGGACGGGCGACAACTACGCGTGGTAGGCCGGGTTCTCTCAGCCGAAGGCAGCAGCCCGGGCCGCGGGGCAGCTCAGGCTGGTTCACTGAACGAATTCGGCAGCTCGGTGCCCGAGCATCACAATGGTCGCGTGCGGTCCACGGCTGGTGATCATGGGCAGGATAGACCCGTCTATCACCCATAGCTTCTCTATTCCGCGGACCCGGCACCGATGGTCAACGACGGCTCGTGGGTCACCCTCGGTGCCCATCGGGGCGCTAGCGCATAGGTGCTGGGACGTCGACCACACGGGTGACCCGACATGTGTTGCTGCACCTGCCAATTCGCGCGCTAATTCACTCCCCTGGCGCAGTGCGGCGACATCGTCGGGCTCGCTGTCGTAACGGTGTTCGATCCGCGGCGGCACATCAGGATCGGACGACACCAGCGTGATGCGTCCGCGCGCTCGCGGCTGCATGAGCGCCACCCCGATATGCGGCCAATCGGGATGGCCGGCCGTGCCGTCGCCGGTCATGGCTACGAAACCACCTGTATACGGCCTGATCTCGAGATCGTCGGCGGTACTGAGCACAACCTCAACCACAGGCCGGCCAGTAGCCACCGCCCAGTTGGTCGGCAACACCCATTCAGGGTGGTCGCTGCAAAACATCCCCACCGGCAGGGGTGCCACCACCGGCACGCCGACAGTCCGCAACATTGATTCGTCGCCAATACCGGAGAGCATCAGGAGATGCGCGGATTGAATCGCGCCGGCACACAATATGACTCGATCAGCAGTGAGAGTTACCGGGCCATCTGGGCCGATCGCGTCTACACCCACCGCAGTATTGGCAGAGAAACGCAATCGCGCGGCTCGCGTCTGTGCCAACAATGTCAGGTTAGATCGTCCCAGAGCTGGCAGTAGGTATCCCGCGCCCGATCCGATCCGTACACCGTCGACAATGTTGAGTGGGACGGCGCCAACACCCGAAATCGGCTCCGGCCCACAATCATTGAGGTCAGCGATCCAGGAAAACCCCGCACGCTCGCCGGCAGCTATGAAACGTTCAGTGGTGCCGGTCATTTCGTGAGTTCGACGAACCAAAATGGGGCCGCTATCGCCGTGCGCGGGACCATCGAAATCCAGGTCTGTCTCGATCGCACGGAAATGGTCGAGAACATCGGACCACGCCCAGCCGGGTATTGCGGCGCGATCGTAATCGCGCGGCAATCCGCGGCAGAAGTAGCCGCCGTTGATCGCACCCGAACCGCCGATTGTCGATCCCCGCACGATCGGCAGTTTGAGAGCGTGTCGGTCGGTGAGCCGAGTCAGATAACGCTGAGCCAACGGGCTGCCGACCCCGATCGGCAGTTGCAACCCATTGGTGGTCTGAGCGAGCAACTCCGGATCGGCGAGCGAGGGCCCTGCCTCCAGGACGGTCACGGCGCAGCCGGGGTCGGTGGAAAGCCGTTCGGCAACGACGGATCCAGCACTGCCGGCGCCGACGATCAGCACATCGCTGTGCGGGACGGCAGTGCTCAAGGCGGCTATGTGCGGATCTGCGGTTTGAGCGCGCGCAGGTTGCGTTCGCGCAACACGCCCCACCATAGCCCGATGCCGTAGGCCAGGTCATCGACACGCTTGAGCAACAGATAGGTCAGCAGCCCGATCGGTTCGGCGTCGTCGCCGATGGCATCTCGGCGGCGAAGCCAGTCCACCACGCCATCCATCACGGCCGCGACCAGCACGACCCGTCTACAGTGTCGTGACACGATGGCCGCCAGCAATGCCAGGGGCCAGTAGTGCCGGCAAAGGGCCGAGGCCAGTTGCAGGGCCGCCGACCCCAGGCCGCGGGTCGCGACCTCCAGGACATCGGCCAGCGATGTCTCGGCACTGCGCATTGCTTTGGCGATCCGGCGACCCGTCAGGACGGCGACCACAATCGACGCCAGCTGAGAAAGGCTCGTCCCGAGTGCCATAAGTATCCAGGCCATCAGCGCCCAGCCGGAGATCACCACCGGTGCCGTCTTGTCCGGGTGACGGACCGACAGCGGAGCCGCCGAGCCACCGTAAAATGCCTTGCGCGCAAGCCAGTCCCGTAGTTCGGTGCGGTGATCGTGGGCGACCAGTGCGATCGGCTCGTAGCGCAGCCGGGCACCTGCTTCGATGAGCCGCCAGCACAGGTCGACGTCCTCGCCGGATTGCATAGTCTCGTCGAACCCGCCGACGTCACGGATCGCCGAGCGGCGACAGATGATCGCAGCGCTGGGCACGTAGGACACCGTGCTGTGGGGTAGCACCGGCGCTTCGCGCTCCCCAAGGTCTAGTGACGAGTGCACCGCCTCGTAACGCGCCACCAAGTTCTCGCTGTGCGAGAGGCCGACGATGCGCGGTGCGACCAGGGCGACGGTGGGGTCGCAGAAATGGCCGAGCAAAGCTTCCAGCCAGCCTCGGCGGGGCGAGACATCGGAGTCCATAAACGCGACGAAGTCGGTGGCGCAGCCGGCCAGGCCGGTGTTGCGCGCCGCCGCCGGCCCCTTGCTGCGGGGGTGACGCAGCAATTCGACGTCGCAGTGTGCGCCGACGAAGTCTTCCGGCTCGATGGAGGGCGACGAACCGTCGTCCACCACGATGACGCGTAATCCGCGTAGCGAGCTCACCAAACGCCGCACACCAGAAACGTTGTTCCGCACTGGAATTACCACGGTCACGTCACGGTGCGAAGGCCCACCAGCGGGCCGCGGATGGGCCACCGTGGCGTCCAGCAGGGTCCGGGCCAGTTGAGCACTGACGTCGTCGCGAACCTTCAGCCGGCCATCGGACAGCATGTCTTGAGCGGCCGGGGCCAACTTCAGCAGGCGGGTTGGTGAGCCACCGAGCAGGGCCGAGCCGTCGCCGAGCACCCGCACGCGGCGATCGACCTGGACGGCGAACCCGTCCGGCAGTCGAGGCTGACTCATGTGAGCATCCCGTCGGACCCAGGCGACCACCGGGCGACTCGACCGACACACGCGTCGACCATCTCCGTGAAGATACGCCTCCCCTCGGCGGCGGTCGCGGTGGTGGGGTCCCCCAATACGCCTACCCGGCTGACCGCCGCGACTCCCCCGCGGCGCATCGATCCGAGCAACTCGGGCAATGGCGCCCGGTTGCCGGCGAGCCACCGGTCGGTCAGCACATCGGTCGGCGAGATATGGAGCAACAGGGATGTTTCGGTGTGGCCGGCATGGGCATCGCCGCCCGCAGCGGCGCACGGGCACCATCCGACGTCGCGGCCTTCGGCGCGCAGTCTGGCCACCGCGCTGTTCAACGCGCCGACATTGCCGCCGTGGCCGTTGACGAACACCAGGCGCTGGGCCCAGCACGCTGCCGACCTGCCGTACTCCACCAGCAGCATCGTCAGCACCTCGGTACCGATCGAGATCGTTCCGGCGAAACTTTGGTGCTCGCCGCTGGCACCATAGGCGATCGCCGGTGCCACCAACCACTCTTGCGCCAGGCGCGCCTTGAGACTTGCCCCAGCCCCCCTGGCGACTGTGGTCGCGATCCTCGTATCGGTGTCCAACGGCAGGTGCGGACCGTGCTGTTCGGTCGACCCCAGTGGGATCATTATCGACGGCGAGGTGCTTGATAGCTGGCTCGACGTCACAGTTCCTAATTCGCCGAGTACGGGCACTGGCTGATGGTAGGACGAATTCACCTGGCGTGCACCAATTGTTGAACCTTTAAAGAAAATTTTTTCTGAGTTGTTCATCAATCGGTCAAATTTCGGCTCGTCCGTCACGATTGCCACGTCGGTACCACGATTGTCACCACCGTCGATTTTTGCTCACTGCCGCTGTGGGGGCACTCGTTATGCCGGGAAAGCTGCCCAACTTGACCCGAATTTGGGCTAGGCGTCCGGAGCCGGAGGCACACCGATCGCTCGGGCGAAACCGGCCGGCATCAGGATGTCGTCCGGGCTGAGGTCGTGGACCGAGGCATGCCCCAGACCCATCAGCGCCGAGTCGATACCGCCGCGCAGAATGTCGAGGACATTTTCGACGCCGGTTTGGCCGGCCGCCGCGAGGCCCCACAGATATGCGCGGCCGATCATCACCGCGCGCGCCCCCAGCGCCACCGCCTTGACGACGTCGCTCCCGCGCCGGATGCCACCATCCAGCAACACCTCGACCTGGTTGCCGACCGCCGCCGCTACCGCGGGCAACGCGCGAATCGTTGCGGGCGTGCCATCGAGGTTGTTGCCACCGTGGTTGGACACCGATATCGCCGAAACCCCGGCGTCGACGGCTCTTTTGGCGTCGTCGACCCGCATTACGCCCTTGAGCATGAACGGCCCGCCCCACAGTTCCCGCAGCCAGGCGATATCTTCCCAGGTCGGCGGCGGCGTCGACATCCACTCCCCGTAGGCGGCGAAGAAGGGCGGGCCGGGCTCGCCACGGCGGCCCTGGTTCGGCACCCGCAGCTCCGGTGGCCTCAACGTCTTGCCGAACTTCCACAGCCATCGCGGCCGGATGATCGCCTCCGGAGACAACCGCAGGATGGTCCGCAGATTCATCTCCTCGGGAATCTTGGGGCTACCCCAGTCTCGGCCATGCGAGAACGTCCAGTCGGTGGTGACGATCATTCCGACCGCGCCGGCCTGGCGCGCCCGTTCCACACGCTCGGCGATCGCGTCTCGACCACCGAGCCAGTACACCTGGAAGAAGACCTTGGGGTTTGCTGCGATGACCTCCTCGATCGGTTTGCTGGCAAACGAGGACAGCCCCATCGCCGTTCCCCGCTCCGCCGCGGCCCGCGCGACGGCCACCTCGCCGTCTGGATCGACCGCCTGGACGCCGGTCGGCGAAATGATCACCGGCAGTGAAATATCTTGTCCCATAACGGTGGTCGACAAGTCGCGCTTTTCCTGCGCACCAATGACATGGGGCGCAAAGCCGAGTTCGCTGAATGCTTCGACATTGTCGGAGAACGTGATTCCTTTTTCGCTTGCTGAAGTCAGAGAGGAATAAACGGATTTTGGTAACCGGCGCTTAGCGCGGCGCTGGGCGATGGCGACCGTTTCAAACCATTCATCGGCCATGGTTACAGGGGGCTTTCGTTGCAGAGGCGCGCCGGCGGGAGCGGCGGGGGTCGCACAGACAGTGTCAGTGGTACCGGTTCGCGGACCCGTCGCCCGTGCGAGTGGTCGGCCCGGGGCCGCGGTGTCTCGCGCTCGTGGGCCAGCGCCGACGCACTATGCCCTTGGACGCATTCGGGATCCGGACCGTCGATTGGCAGGCCGGTGAAGAATTTGGCCGCCATGCATCCGCCCCGGCAGCTATCGTAGTGCCCGCAGCTGCCGCACGCGCCCGCGGACTGCGGTTCGCGTAGCTCGCGAAACAGCGGAGCGTTCTTCCAGACATTGTCAAAACCACCGTCAGACAACACGTTTCCCGCCAGAAAGCGGTCGTGGATGGCGAACGGGCAGGCGTACACGTCGCCCACGGGGTCGATCAGGCACACCACCCGGCCGGCTCCACACATGTTGAGACCGGCCAGGGCGCCGGCCTGGCCGAGCGGCGACAGATGGAAAAAGGAGTCACCGG
>DATIOT010000290.1:0-5438 GCA_035472875.1 Mycobacterium sp. | reverse complement strand
TTGGTTCTGGTGGCCGCAGATAGTTCGTACGCGCCCGGCCAGTCAAATGCTTCGGTCCCTGCCACCGCGTCCGGTGGTGCGGGCCCTGCTCGGGTCGAAGTACCGCGACGACGACGCGGTCACAACCCCGTTCCCGAGGCTATACGTCTAGTTGACCCTCGCCGCCAGACTCGTTCGAATGCCGGAGCCGCGCAAGCGAAGCAGGTCAGCCCGCAACAGCCCCCGGCTCACCGAACGGCGACCCGAACTCAGTCACCGGCCGGAAGCCGTGTTTGCGCGCTAGCGCGACGCCCCGCCGGATTAGGTTCCCCAGCGTGGCCAAACCGGTGTGGTCCAGCACCAGGAAAGGCGACAGCAGCCGGTTGTGCACAAATGCGAACGCCACTCCGGTCGCCGGGTCGGCCCAGCCGAACGAGCCGCCCATCCCGACGTGCCCGAAGCCTGGCATCACGTTGCCGAAGGGCACGCTGTGGTAGCCGAGGTGAAATGACAACGGCACCAGTATGTTTCGGTCCCTTTTCAGGCTGGGCCGGCCGGTCAGCCCGGCGACGAGCTCGCGTGACAAGAATCGGATGCCGTCGATCTCACCACCGTTGGCGATCGCACCGTACATCCGCGCCAGTGCGCGGGCCGTTACCACGCCGTTCGCGGCCGGCATCTCAGCGTCCAGCAGCGGAATATCGCCTTGCACGGCAGCCATGACGCCGTCGAAATACATTGACCGGAATCCGCCGGACAGCTTTGCGGCGAGCTTGGTTGCCGCATAATTCACGGCGGGATTGCCGGGCATGTTTTGCGGCATGATGATCTCGGCGACTCGCGTCGGGGCCTCGGCCGGTGGCCGGCCCAGATGCATGCCGTCGGTGCCCAACGGCTGGGCAAGCTCCTCGCGTATCAGCGCACGCATGCCTTTTCCGGTAACGGCCCGGGCCAGCCCGGACATCAGCCAGCCGAAGGTCAGCGCGTGGTATGCGGGTTTGCCCAGCAGGCGTCCCGGAGGCGCCGCCGCCAGCCGTTCCTCCATCACCATGTGATCCAGCAAGTCTTCCTTAGTGGCGCCACGCAATCCCGACAAGCCGGCCCGGTGCCTCATCACCTCACGAACCGTGAGGGCCGACTTGCCGTTGGCCCCGAACTCCGGCCAATACTGGGCGACGGGAGCGTCATAGTCGATCAGCCCCTCATCGGCCAGCCGGTGGATGACGGTGGAGGTCATGCCCTTGGTCGCCGAGAAGACCATAGGTGCCGTGTCCGCCTTCCACGGGACCCGGCCGCCCCGGTCCGACCAGCCTGTCCACACGTCGACTACGGGCTGGCCTTCGAGATAGACCGCTAGTGCTCCGCCGCCGAAACGGCGTCCGAGGAAGGTGCTCGCGAAGCCACGAACGGCGCAAGAAAAGTTTGGGTCCGCCGCGCCGGACACACGATGCCCCGCGCCATCGGCATCGTGGGAAGGGACCGCACGGAGATTGACCCGGGATTCTGCCTTCACAAGTTTGAATTTACGTCGAATTGACGCGTCTCATGGGCAAACATCAATTAAGTTACCTTTCTGTTAAAGTGACGCTGCCTTCAAAATTTGCTGGGCCGCCATAGCGGGGGTCAACTCCCCTGCCTTGACTTGACGCTCCACGTCGGCGCGGATCTTGCGCACCGCGGGGTTGGACAGCACCCGGTCCAGGACCGTGTCGCGGACCATCTGCCAGGTCCAGTCGACTTGCTGGGCCCGACGACGGGCTTCGAACTCTCGGGCGTCGGTGAGCACCTGGCGATGACGCTCGACGGTCTCCCACATCTCCGTCAGACCCGTCCCTTCCATTGCACTCATGGTGAGAACCGGTGGCCGCCAAAGCGTTTCGTGTGGATAGATCAATCTGATCGCCGCAGACAGTTCCCGGGCGGCTATCCGTGCGTCGGACAGGTGCTCGCCGTCGGCCTTGTTGACCACCACGATGTCGGCCAGTTCCAGCACGCCCTTCTTGATGCCCTGCAGTAGATCGCCGGTGCGCGCCAGGGTCAACAAAACGAAAGTGTCGACCATATTGGCCACCGCTACCTCAGACTGCCCAACGCCGACGGTTTCGATCAGGATGACGTCGAACCCGGCAGCTTCCAGCAGCACAACGGTTTCCCGGGTGGCCTTTGCCACCCCGCCCAACGTGCCCGACGTCGGCGACGGCCGGATGTAGGCGTCGGCGTGCTGTGCCAGCCGTGCCATCCGGGTCTTGTCGCCGAGGATGGACCCGCCGGTGCGAGTCGATGACGGGTCTACGGCCAGCACCGCCACCCGGTGGCCCTGTTCGATCAGATGCATGCCGAGCAACTCGATGGTGGTGGACTTTCCCACCCCTGGAACCCCGGTGATGCCCACGCGATGGGCGTTTCCAGAGTCCGGCATCAATGCCAGCAATAGCTGCTGCGCCTGCTCGCGATGATCAGCGCGGGTGGACTCCAGCAGCGTGATGGCCCGCGGCAGCGCCGCGCGATCGCCGCTACGGACAGCAGCGGCTAATCCGTCGACGGTGTCGTCTGCGTTGTTGTCGGGATCGGGTGCCATCTAGGTGAGGGTGTACCCTAACCGCTCGGCGAGCTTGTTCAGCAAGCCGATTGCGGCCTCGGAGATCACCGTCCCGGGCGGGAAGATGGCGGCGGCCCCGGCGGCATACAACTCGTCGAAGTCACCCGGCGGGATGACGCCGCCGACCACGATCATGATGTCGGGTCGGCCCACCTCGGCCAGCGCATCGCGGAGTGCCGGCACCAACGTGAGATGGCCCGCGGCCAGCGAAGACACCCCGATCACATGCACGTCGTTGTCGGCGGCCTGGCGGGCCACCTCTTCAGGCGTGGAGAACAGCGATCCGACGTCGACGTCGAACCCGATGTCGGCGAATGCCGTCGCAATCACCTTCTGACCGCGGTCGTGGCCGTCCTGGCCCATCTTGGCCACCAGAATGCGCGGCCGGCGACCGTCGGCCTCGGCGAACTTCTCGACGAGCTCGGTCGCTTTGGAAAGCGGGGTGATGGTGTCACCTCCTCCGGCTCCGCCGGCTTCGTCGCGGTAGACGCCGGCGATCGTACGGATCTCCGCCCGGTGACGCCCGTAGACCTTTTCCAGCGCGTCGGAGATCTCGCCCACCGTGGCCTTGGCCCGGGCCGCGTCGATGGCCAGCGCAAGCAGATTATTGCCCAGCCGATCTTCACCAGCCCGGCCGTGGGCGGCGGCGGCACGAGACAGCTCGGCCAGGGCGGCGTCAACCGCCGACTGGTCGCGGTTCGCCCGCAGCTCTTGCAGTTTCGCCAACTGTTCGGCCCGAACCCGGCTGTTCTCGACCTTGAGTACCTCGATCTCGTGGTCCTCGTCGACCTGGTACTTGTTGACGCCGACCACCGGCTGGATCCCGGAGTCGATGCGGGCCTGAGTGCGTGCGGCGGCCTCCTCGATGCACAGCTTGGGGATGCCGTCGCTGATCGCCTGGGCCATTCCGCCGTGCTCGGCGACCTCGGCGATGTGGGCGCGCGCTCGCTGCGCGAGTTGATGGGTCAGCCACTCCACGTAATAGGAGCCGCCCCACGGGTCGATCGGCCTGGTGGTGCCCGACTCCTGCTGCAGTACCAGCTGGGTATTGCGGGCAATACGGGCGGAGAAGTCGGTGGGCAGCGCCAGCGCCTCGTCCAGCGCATTAGTGTGCAGTGACTGGGTGTGGCCCTGGGTCGCGGCCATCGCCTCGATGCAGGTGCGGGCGACGTTGTTGAAGGGGTCCTGGGCGGTCAGCGACCAGCCCGAGGTCTGCGAATGTGTGCGCAGCGACAGCGATTTGGAGCTCTTGGGGTTGAACTGGGCGACCAGTTCGCTCCACAGCAGCCGGCCCGCCCGCAGCTTGGCGACTTCCATGAAGAAGTTCATCCCGATGCCCCAGAAGAAGGACAGCCGGGGCGCGAACTTGTCGATGTCCAGGTCGGCGTCCAAGCCCGCCTTGATGTAGTCGACGCCGTCGGCGAGGGTGTAGGCCAGCTCTAAATCCGCTGTGGCACCGGCTTCTTGGATGTGGTAGCCGGAGATTGAGATGGAGTTGAATTTCGGCATCTTGGCGCTGGTGTAGGCGAAGATGTCGGAGATGATGCGCATCGATGGCTTTGGCGGGTAGATGTAGGTGTTGCGCACCATGAACTCTTTGAGGATGTCGTTCTGGATGGTGCCGGCCAGTTTCTCCGGCGGCACCCCCTGCTCCTCGGCGGCCACCACATACAGCGCCAGGATCGGCAGCACGGCACCGTTCATCGTCATCGACACCGACACCGCCGACAGGTCGATGCCGTCGAACAGCTGTCGCATGTCGAGGATGGAATCGATTGCCACGCCGGCCATTCCGACGTCGCCCTGAACGCGGGGATGGTCGGAGTCGTAGCCTCGGTGGGTGGCCAGATCGAAGGCCACCGACAGGCCCTTCTGGCCGGCGGCCAGGTTACGGCGGTAGAAAGCGTTGGAATCCGCGGCAGTGGAGAACCCGGCATATTGGCGGATCGTCCAGGGCTGGTTGACGTACATCGTCGGGTACGGGCCCCGCACAAAGGGCGGCTCGCCCGGGAAACTGTTCAGTGGGTAGCCGTCGGCGTCGGCGGCGGCACGGTCGGCAGCGACATACACCGGTTTGACGTCAATGCCTTCCGGGGTGTGCCAGTGCAGCTGATCCGGTGTGTACCCGTGCGCCGATGCGGCCGTGGCGACGTGTTTTTCCACCGCGGCTTCGGTGGGCGCCTGCACTTGGCGTTCGCCGTGCAGCGGGATATCGGAGAAGCTGCCAATCGCAGCGGTGCTCGTCGTCATCGCAGCTACGCTCCCAATCGGGTGAGCAGATTCGAAAGGGCTTCGACCGCATTGATTTTCGCGGTCAGGGACTCGTCGGGCCGGTGCCGGGCGTCCGCCACTGTTTTTTGGGGTCCCGCCAGGTAAACGCTCGACACACCGGCGCTTCGGGCCGCCTCGACAATGTCTGCGGCCTCGTTCTGGTAGCGCTTGTCGGTGCCGCAGATAAGCGCCACGGTCGGCGACCCCGCTTCGGCAACGGCCTTAGCAACACTGACGGCATCGACTGTTCCCGGATTGACCGCCTCGATACCACCTGACGCCAGCAGGTTCGCCGCAAACGTGGCTCGGATGTTGTGCTCTGCCAACGGGCCCAGTGGCAGCAATAGCATCTGCGGACGTGAACCCGTGCGGGCCAGATAGGCATCCGAGCGATCGCGCAGCGCTTCGAATCCGGCGGCATAGCGCTGCAAATTCCCGGTGGCGTAGCGCGGAGCCGACGAATCACCTTGCGGCAGCGTTGGTTCAGCCAGGTTCGGAAATTCGTTGACTCCGGTGATCGCGGTGCGACGATGCGCGATGTCGTCGGCGCGCCGGGCGGCCACTTCGGCGATCTGGTCGGCAACATAAT
>DATIOT010000289.1:0-6313 GCA_035472875.1 Mycobacterium sp. | reverse complement strand
CGGGCCGCTACCCCAATCTGGGTCCGGAGGTGCTGGTCAACAACGGGGTCACCCTGATCGACGAGACCGGACCTGACATCTTCAAGAAGGTCAAGGACGGAACCAAGATTCGGCTGCATGAAGGTGGCGTGTACGCCGGCGACCGCCGGCTGATCCGCGGTACCGAGCGCACCGACCACGACATCGCCGACCTGATGCGGGAAGCCAAAAGCGGGCTGGCCGCCCACCTGGAGGCGTTCGCCGGCAACACAATTGAGTTCATCAAAAGTGAAAGCCCATTGTTGATCGACGGCATCGGCATCCCCGACATCGACATCGACCTGCGCCGCCGGCATGTGGTGATCGTCGCCGACGAGCCCAGCGCCGCCGACGATCTGAGATCGCTCAAGCCGTTCATCAAGGAATATCAGCCGGTACTCATCGGTGTCGGCACCGGTGCGGATGTGCTGCGTAAGGCGGGATATCGGGCGCAGCTCATCGTCGGCGACCCCGACCAGATCAGCACCGAAGCCCTCAAGTGCGGTGCCCATGTGGTGTTGCCCGCCGACGCCGATGGTCACGCGCCCGGCCTGGAACGAATTCAGGACCTCGGTGTCGGGGCGATGACCTTTCCGGCCGCCGGCTCGGCGGTCGATCTGGCCATGCTGCTGGCCGATCACCACGGCGCCTCGCTGCTCGTGACGGCCGGCCACACCGCCAACATCGAGACGTTCTTCGACCGGACACGTGCGCAAAGCAACCCGTCGACTTTCCTGACCAGGCTTCGGGTCGGGGAGAAGGTGGTGGACGCCAAGGCGGTCGCCACCCTGTACCGCAACCACATCTCGGCGGGCGCCATCGCGCTCTTGGCGCTGACGATGCTGATCGCCGTCATCGTCGCCCTGTGGGTATCACGCACCGACGGTATGGTGCTGCACTGGATCGCCGACTACTGGAACCACTTCTCTCTCATGGTGCAGAGGTGGGTGACATAGGACGGTGCGTTCATGATCTCGTTACGCCAACATGCATTTTCGCTGGCCGCGGTCTTCCTGGCGTTGGCCGTGGGAGTTGTGCTGGGTTCCGGCTTTCTGTCGGACACCCTGCTGTCCAGCCTGCGTGACGAGAAGCGTGACCTGTACTCACAGATCAGCGGGCTCAACGACCAGAAGAACGTACTGAACGAAAAGCTCAGTGCGGCAAATAACTTCGATACGCAACTGGTGGGCCGGATAGTTCACGATGCGCTCGGCGGCAAGTCGGTGGTCGTCTTCCGCACCCCGGACGCAAGAGATGACGATGTCGCCGCGGTGTCCAAAATCGTCGGCCAGGCCGGTGGCACGGTCACCGGTACGGTGTCGCTGACGCAGGAGTTCGTCGACGCCAACTCCGCGGAAAAACTCCGCACGGTGGTGAACTCGTCGATCCTGCCCGCCGGCCAGCAGTTGAGCACCAAGCTCGTCGACCAAGGTTCGCAGGCCGGCGATCTGCTGGGCATCGCCTTACTGATCAACACCAACCCGGCCATCCCGCCCGTCGATGACACCCAGCGGGACACCGTGCTGGCGTCGCTGCGCGACACGGGTTTCATCACCTATCAGCCCAGCGATCACCTGAGCCCGGCTAATGCCGCCCTGGTCATTACCGGCGGCTCACTACCCCAGGATGCCGGTAATCAGGGCGTCAGCGTCGCCCGGTTCTCCGCCGCGCTGGCGCCGCATGCCGCAGGCACCCTGCTGGCCGGCCGGGACGGTTCGGCGGCGGGAGGCGCCGCGGTCGCCGTGACCCGCGCCGATGCCGGCATGACTTCCGCGATCAGCACGGTCGACGACGTCGACGCCGCGCCCGGGCGAATCACCGCGATCCTTGGCCTCCATGACCTGATCAACGGCGGCCACATCGGGCAGTACGGCACCGGTCACGGGGCTACGTCGATCACCGTGCCCCAGTAGCACCGCAGTAGCTGGCCTGTCTGCTTGACGGGCGTGTTCCCCGCGGCACGGCGTCGCGGGTGTTAGGGTGGATTTCCGTGGGTCGGCAGGCCCAGCTAGTTAAGGCTAGAAAATGACGACGCCCTGCCCGTCTTCACGGAGGTCGCCAGTGCGTAAGCACCCGCAAACCGCCACCAAGCACCTCTTCGTCAGCGGTGGGGTAGCTTCCTCGCTCGGCAAGGGGTTGACCGCCAGCAGCCTCGGCCAGCTACTGACGGCCCGCGGCTTGCACGTGACGATGCAGAAGCTCGACCCGTATCTCAATGTGGACCCGGGCACGATGAACCCGTTCCAGCACGGTGAGGTCTTCGTCACCGAGGACGGTGCCGAGACCGACCTCGACGTCGGTCACTACGAGCGGTTCCTGGACCGCGATCTGTCCGGCTCGGCCAATGTTACTACCGGACAAGTGTATTCGACCGTTATCGCGAAGGAACGACGCGGTGAATACCTCGGCGACACCGTGCAGGTGATCCCGCACATCACCGACGAGATCAAGCGGCGCATCCTGGCGATGGCCCAACCGGACGCCGACGGCAACCGCCCAGACGTCGTGATCACCGAAATCGGTGGCACCGTGGGCGATATCGAGTCGCAGCCCTTTCTGGAGGCGGCCCGCCAGGTCCGCCACGACCTGGGCCGGGAAAACGTCTTCTTTCTGCACGTGTCGCTGGTGCCTTACCTGGCCCCGTCCGGCGAGCTCAAGACCAAACCGACCCAGCATTCGGTGGCCGCGCTGCGCAGTATCGGTATCACCCCGGACGCGCTGATCCTGCGCTGCGACCGGGACGTCCCCGAAGCGCTGAAGGACAAGATCGCGCTGAGTTGCGACGTCGATATCGACGGCGTCATCTCCACCCCGGACGCGCCGTCGATTTATGACATCCCCAAGGTGTTGCACCGTGAGGAACTCGATGCTTACGTAGTGCGGCGGCTCAACCTGCCTTTCCGCGACGTCGATTGGACCGAGTGGGACGACTTACTGCGCAGGGTTCACGAACCGCACGAGACCGTGCGAATTGCCTTGGTGGGCAAATATGTTGAACTTTCCGACGCCTACCTTTCGGTCGCCGAAGCGCTGCGCGCCGGCGGGTTCAAGCACCATGCGAAAGTCGAGATTATCTGGGTGGCTTCCGACGACTGCCAGAGCGCCAGTGGCGCTGCGGCGGCGCTGGGCGACGTGGACGGCGTGCTGATCCCCGGCGGATTCGGCATCCGCGGCATCGAGGGCAAGATCGGCGCCATCCGGCATGCCCGGGCGCGCGGGTTGCCGCTACTGGGGCTGTGCCTCGGCCTGCAGTGCATCGTCATCGAGGCGGCACGCTCGGTCGGTCTCACCGAGGCCAACTCAGCCGAATTCGAACCGGCCACACCGGATCCCGTCATCTCCACGATGGCGGACCAAGAACAGATTGTGGCCGGCGAAGCCGACCTCGGCGGCACTATGCGGCTGGGGGCCTATCCCGCGGTTCTGCAGCCGGATTCCATTGTGGCCCAGGCATACGGGACGACGGAGGAGTCAGAGAGGCACCGGCACCGCTATGAGGTCAACAACGCCTACCGCGACAAGCTCGCCGAAAGTGGCTTGCGGATCTCCGGGACCTCGCCCGATGGTCACCTGGTGGAGTTCGTCGAATACCCCCCAGACGTCCACCCGTTCGTTGTCGGCACCCAGGCCCACCCCGAACTGAAGAGTCGGCCAACCCGGCCGCACCCACTGTTTGTCGCATTCGTCGGGGCGGCCATCGACTACAAAGCCGGCGAGTTGCTGCCGGTGGAAATCCCCGAGCACTCACCCAACGGCAATCAGCATCGAGACAGCGCACGGCGGTCGCTACCCGAGCCCGCGTCTCGTGGCTGAGCACGTTTTCGAGACGGCGTCATCCGAAACGCTGCACACCGGAAAGATTTTCGCTCTGCGTCGCGACCAGGTGCGAATGCCAGGCGGCAAAGTCGTCACCAGGGAAGTCGTCGAACACTTCGGCGCGGTTGGCGTTGTGGCGATGGACAACTACGGCAACATCCCGATGGTTTATCAGTACCGCCACGCATTCGGGAGGCGGCTATGGGAGCTGCCCGCCGGGCTACTCGACGTCAACGGTGAGGCAGCACATCTGACCGCCGCCCGGGAGCTCAAGGAGGAGGCCGGCCTGGAAGCCAGCACCTGGCAGGTGCTCGTCGATCTCGATTCCACGCCCGGTTTCAGTGACGAATCGGTGCGGGTCTATCTCGCTACCGGGTTGAGTGAAGTAGACCGGCCCGAGGCGCATGACGAAGAAGCCGACATGACGTTGCAGTGGTATCCCCTTGCGGAGGCCGCGAGTAAGGTGCTCAGCGGTGAAATCGTCAATGCCATTGCTGTTGCCGGGATTTTGGCCGCCCAAGCGGTGACCAACGGCTTCGCGGATCCGCGTCCGGTGGACAGCCCCTGGATCGACAGGCCAACGTCGTTTATCGCGCGAAAGGCCACGCGATGACGGCGCTGGCGCTGGAGACACAAATGCAGGGCTACCTCGACCACCTGACGATCGAGCGGGGCGTGGCGCCAAACACGCTGAGCTCCTATCGCCGCGACCTGCGCCGCTACTCGAAGCACTTGTCGGACCGTGGAATTCAGGATCTGGCCAAGGTGGGTGAGGACGACGTGAGCGAGTTCCTGGTGGCACTGCGGCGCGGCGATCCCGATTCCGGGACGGCAGCGTTGTCTGCGGTATCCGCGGCACGCGCGCTGATCGCGGTGCGCGGTTTGCATCGCTTCGCCGCCGCCGAGGGGCTGGCCGAACTGGACGTAGCGCGGGCCGTCCGGCCGCCAACACCGGGCCGGCGACTGCCCAAAAGCCTGACGATCGACCAGGTACTGGCGCTGCTGGAAGGCGCGGGTGGCGACAGCCCGGCCGACGGCCCGTTGACGCTGCGCAACCGCGCGCTGCTAGAGCTGTTGTACTCCACCGGATCACGCATCTCCGAAGCCGTCGGCCTCGACGTCGACGACATCGACACCCAGGCCAGGTCAGTGCTGTTGCGCGGCAAGGGCGGCAAGCAGCGATTGGTGCCGGTGGGACGCCCCGCCGTGCAAGCGCTTGACGCCTATCTGGTGCGGGGACGTCCGGGGCTGGCCCGCCGCGGTCGCGGAACGGCGGCCATCTTCCTCAATGTGCGCGGCGGTCGGTTGTCGCGGCAAAGCGCATGGCAAGTGCTGCAGGACGCCGCCGAGCGCGCCGGTATCACTTCGGGTGTGTCGCCGCACATGCTGCGGCATTCCTTTGCCACCCACCTGCTCGAGGGCGGCGCGGATGTCCGGGTTGTGCAGGAGCTGCTTGGTCATGCTTCGGTGACGACAACGCAGATCTACACACTGGTCACCGTGCACGCGCTGCGCGAAGTGTGGGCCGGAGCCCACCCCCGGGCGCAATAGGTCTAGCCGGTCGGCGAGCGGCCGCGAAACCGACGTTATCGCGACGACACGCCGTAGAGGAGCGCGATAACGTCAATTTCGGCGAAGCTTGATGTGCTTTCCGGGTCGCTAGCCCAGGTAGTCGGACTCCAGCACCAAGTCGGAGACCAGCGACTGGTATTCGAGATGCGCCTTGTGCTCGACGGTGTTCCACAGCTTGCCTTGCTGTTGGCGCATGTACTCGCGGTATTTCGGTGCGCCCGGCACCCTGACGTTGTCGGCGACCACGATCGAGCCCGGATGCAGCCAACCCCGGTCAAGGATGCTCTGCAGGTCGTCGAGGTAGGCGTCCTTGTCGTGGTCGAGGAACACGAAATCAAGCGAGCCAGTAGTAAATCCGTGCTCATTCGCCAGTGCGTCCAGGGTGCGCCCGCCGTCGCCGATGGTGCCGACGACGCAGGTCACGCGGTCAGCGACCCCGGCATGAGCCCAGATCTGGCGGGCGTTGATGGCGTTGGCCTCGGCGAGCTCGACGGAGTACACCTTGGCGTTCGGAGCGGCCCTGGCGATCCGCAGAGCGCCGTAGCCGCAGTAGGTGCCCAGCTCTAGTGCGAGCGCGGGATTGGCGCGCCGCACAGCGGCGTCGAGGAGTAGCCCCTTCTCGTCTCCGACGTTGATCAGTATCGACTTTTCGTAGGCGAACTTGTCGATGGTGGCCAGCACGTCGTCGATGACGCCGGCCCGGGCGTTCTGCAGGACGTATTCGACCGCAGCGGCTTCGCGTCCGTCACCGACCTGGCCCGTCGTGGTGAAATTGCGATTCCTGACGGCCATCCGCCAGACCGACCACCGCAGCAGGGGTATACGTCGTTTGAGATCCATGGAGATCCACGATAGTGCTGCCGATGTCCGGCCGTGAGCGGTCCAATGTTGCTGGTGTGGCTGGTGT
>DATIOT010000288.1:0-2216 GCA_035472875.1 Mycobacterium sp. | reverse complement strand
GCCGATGCCGCGCTATGGGTCAGTGCGGCCAAGTCCTACCTCGGTGAGCACGCCGGCCCGCTGGTGCAGGACTGCGTGCAGCTGCACGGCGGCATCGGCGTCACGTGGGAACACGATCTGCATTTGTTCTTGCGACGGATTACCCTGTACCGCAACCTGTTCGGCACACCGAGCGAACACCATCGAGCGATCTACCGATACGTCAAGAGCGAGGGGCCCGCCGCATGACCGCCGTCGAATCCGTCGACGCGTTCGCCGCCCGGGCCCGCGCGTGGCTGGCCGACAATATGCCCCACCTGGACCCCGACGTTCCGCCGAGGGCAGGCCGCGATGACGAAGGCGCGTGGCAGCGCGCCCGTGAATTGCAGCAGCGCCTCTACGCCGGCGGATTCGCCGGGATCTGCTTCCCGGGCGAATACGGCGGCCTCGGCCTCGACGTCTCCTACCAGAAGGCCTTCGACGCCGAGACCGCCGGCTACGAGATGCCCCTGATTCTCAACGTCCCCACGTTCACCATCTGCTGTGCGACCCTGCTCGACGCCGGCACCGAAGACCAGAAGCGCCAACACATTTCCGCCGCGTTGCGCGGGGAGGAGGTGTTGGTCCAGCTGCTCTCCGAACCTGGTGGCGGATCCGATCTGGCCGGTCTGATCACCCGCGCCGAACGCGACGGCCAGGGGTGGCTCGTCAACGGCGCCAAAACATGGAGCACCAGCGCGTTCGCGGCCGATTACGGGCTGCTGCTGGCTCGCACCGACCCGACGGTGCCCAAGCACGACGGTCTGACGATGTTCCTGGTGCCGATTCACGCACCCGGTGTCACATTGCGGCGCATCGAACAGGTCGACGGTTCCAACGAATTCTGCGAGGAGTTCTTCGACGGGCTGCGCCTGGATGACTCCGCGGTGGTCGGTGAGGTCAACAAAGGCTGGGACGTCGCCGGGCGGTTGCTGTTTCACGAGCGCCGCGCGGTCGGGCAGGGCTCGGAGTTCGCCAGCGGCCGCGGCCGGGAGCGCTCCGAAGATTCATACGCCGACTACTTTGCCCTCGCCGAGGCGGCGGGCACGGCCGATGATCCGTTGACACAGGACAAAATTGGCCGGGTGCTGGCACGCCGGATGGTGCGCGACAGCCTGGTCGAACACGTCGCAGGCGCGATGCGGAACGGGACGCTGCCCCCGGCCGCCGGGTCGATCATCCGGCTCTTCCATTCCGATGTGACGTTCCTACAGGTCGACACCGCAATGGAGATCGTCGGCCCCCTCGGCGTCGTCGACGACGAACACGAATTGCTGAAAGTCGGGGAGCGCTACCTATCCCGCCAAACGGTCGCACTGGGCGGCGGCAGTGATGAGATGGCCCGCAACGTCATTGGTGAGCGCGTGCTGGGGCTTCCCCGCGAATACGCCGCGGACCGCGGGGTGCCGTTCAACCAGGTGCGGCACAACAAGGCCCAGCACGAAAGGAGGCAGCCCGGATGACCGCCTCACTGGCAGGTAAGGTCGCCATCGTCACCGGCGGCGCATCGGGTCTCGGCCACGGAATCGTCCAGAAATTCATCGAAGTGGGTGCGGCCGTCGTCGTCGCCGACGTCAACGACGACGCCGGCCAGGACATTGCCGCGCAATGTGGGGCCCGCGCGTGGTTCCACCACGCCGATGTCGCCGACGAAGCCGACGTCGGCGCGCTCGTCCAGGCCGCGGTCGATCGCTTTGGCGGGCTCGACGTCATGGTCAACAACGCCGGCATCTCCAGCAAGATGCACAGAAGCTTCCTGAGCGCTGATCTCTCCGATTTCCAGCGCGTGATGTCGGTCAACGTGTTGGGCGTCATGCTGGGTACCCAGGCAGCCGCCCGGTACATGGCGGACCACGACGGCGGCTGCATCATCAACGTCGCATCGATCGGTGGACTGCAACCGGGCGGCGGCGTGATGACCTATCGCGCCTCCAAAGCCGCCGTCATCCATTTCAGCAAAAGTGTGGCCACCGAGCTCGCCCCACTGCGCATCAGCGTGAATTGCCTTGCACCTGGCGGGATCCCGACGCCGATCCTAGCGTCGTCGGTCAGCGGTCTTCCTCCCGAGGCCGTCGAAAAGTTCGTCGAGCGAACGAGAGCCAAAATGCGCAGCGACCGACCGCTACCCCTGGAAGGCACGCCCGAAGACGTCGCCGAAGCCGCCCTGTACTTCGCGACCTCGGCGACCACGACCGGCG
>DATIOT010000287.1:0-3336 GCA_035472875.1 Mycobacterium sp. | reverse complement strand
CGCTGCCAAAACGGGCTCATCCGCTTCAGAACCGCGGCATTGATGACGGCGTTGTCGAAAGACAGCGACACCTCGAGGACGGCCAGGACTACCAATAGAAAGAGGGCGTTGAGCCCGCGATGCGCATATCCGAGCGCAAGGGCCGCCGCGGTGAGTAACAGCGAGATCCCGAAGATGCGAAAGGCGGCCATGGATCCTTCCTGATAGCCGCTCACAATAGCGAAGCTGATCGCCACCACCAGCCACCAGCACCGGCACACTTACTATTTTCAATTGTGGCGATACATCGGGTCAGTCGGCCGAACGTGCCGCCCCGGTGACTGAAGTCGGGAGCCCTCGGGGGCCGATCGCTCGTGGCAGTGTGGCCCGGGTCGGTACCGCGACCGCAGTGACCGCGCTATGCGGCTACGCGGTGATCTATCTGGCCGCTCGTGACCTGGCTCCGAGCGGCTTCTCCGTTTTTGGGGTTTTCTGGGGGGCGTTCGGCCTCGTCACCGGCGCCGCCAACGGCCTACTGCAAGAAACCACCCGGGAGGTCCGTTCAACGCGCTACATCGATGTACTGCCCGGCCCCAGCGGATCACGTACCCATCCGCTGCGAGTCGCCGCGATGGTCGGCATGGCCGCAGCCGTCGTGATCGCCGCTAGCTCGCCGGTGTGGAGCGGTCGAGTATTCGTCGAGGAGCGCTGGTTGTCGGTGGGATTGCTCAGCGTCGGACTGGCCGGTTTTTGCCTGCACGCCACGCTGCTGGGCATGCTGGCCGGCGCCGATCAATGGACCCAGTACGGAGCGCTCATGGTGACCGACGCGGTCATCCGGGTGACGGTCGCCGCGGCCACGTTCGTGATCGGATGGGGCCTGACCGGTTTCCTATGGGCAACCGTGGCCGGAGCGGTGGCCTGGCTGATCATGCTGGTGACTTCACCCACAGCACGCGCGACCGCCCACATGCTGACGCCCGGCAGTACCGCGACGTTCCTGAGAGGCGCCGCCCATTCGATCACCGCGGCCGGCGCCAGCGCGATTCTGGTGATGGGATTCCCGGTGCTGCTCAAGCTGACCTCGAATGAGCTTGGGGCACAAGGTGGCGTGATCATCCTGGCGGTGACGCTGACCCGGGCGCCGCTGCTGGTACCGCTGACAGCCATGCAAGGCAACCTCATCGCTCATTTCGTCGACGAGCGCACCAACCGGCTTCGCGCGCTGATCGCGCCGGCGGGGATCATCGGCGGCATCGGCGCGGTTGGGGTGCTGGCGGCGGGCGTCGTCGGCCCGTGGCTGCTGCGGGTCGCCTTCGGGCCGCAGTACGACGCCAGCAGCGCGCTGCTGGCGTGGCTGACAGGGGCCGCCGTGGCGATCGCCATGCTGACGCTCACCGGTGCCGCTACGGTAGCGGCCGCGCTGCATCGGGCGTATTCGCTGGGGTGGGTCGGTGCGACGGTGGCGTCGGGATTGTTGCTGCTGTTGCCGCTGCCGCTGGAGACCCGCACCGTGGTCGGCTTGCTGTGCGGTCCGCTGGTGGGAATTGGCGTCCATCTGGTGGCGTTGGGGCGCGCCGGACGCTTAACCGGCTGATCCGGCCTGGACCAGCGTGTACCTTGTGGGCTTAAATGGCCACTGAAACGCACTACCCTGGCGCCTGGATCGTCATTCCCGCCTTCAATGAAGCCGCTGTCATCGGTGAGGTGATAGCCGATGTGCGGTCGGTCTTCGATCACGTCGTGTGCGTGGACGACGGCAGCACCGACGGCACCGGCGAGATCGCCAAGCGGGCGGGAGCTCACCTGGTGCGCCATCCGACAAACCTGGGCCAGGGTGCGGCCATCCAGACCGGCGTCGAGTACGCCCGCAAGCAGCCAGGCGCGCGAGTTTTCGCCACCTTCGACGGCGACGGCCAGCATCGCGTCAAAGACGTGGCCGCGATGATCGAGTGGCTCTGCGCGGGTGACGTCGACGTTGTCATCGGAACGCGGTTCGCCCGGCACGAGGGCAGCCGGCCGCCGTTTCTGAAGCGAATCGTGCTGCGGACCGCCGCGCGGTTGAGCAGGCGCGGTCGCCGACTTGGCTTGACCGACACCAACAATGGCCTGCGGGTGTTCAACAAGACGGTGGCCGACGGGCTGAATCTCACCATGAGCGGCATGAGCCACGCCAACGAGTTCGTCATGTTGGTCGCCGAAAACCACTGGCGCGTAGTTGAACAGCCGGTCGAGGTGCTCTACACCGAATACTCGAAGTCGAAGGGGCAGCCGCTCCTCAACGGCGTCAACATCATCTTCGACGGGTTTCTGCGAGGGAGGATTCCACGATGAACTGGATACAGGTGCTGCTGATAGGGTCGATCATCACGCTGCTTGTCTATCTGCTGCGGTCGCGCCGTAACGCGCGAACTCGGGCGTGGGTCAAGGTCGGGTACGTCCTGTTCGTGCTGGGCGGCATCTACGCCGTGCTGCGGCCTGACGACACCACCGTTGTCGCACACTGGTTCGGGGTGCGCCGCGGCACTGACCTGATGCTCTACGCACTGATCATGGCGTTCAGTTTCACCACGCTGAGCACCTACATGCGGTTCAAGGACTTGGAGTTGCGCTACGCGCGACTCGCTCGGGCCGTAGCGCTTGCGGGCGCACAGGAGCCCGAACCGCGCTAACCAGTGTGCGCATGGCGGAAGTACTCGACCGTGCGACGCACCCCTTCGTCCAGCTGAACTTTGGGCCGCCAGCCCAACACCCTTTCGGCCAAACCGATGTCTAGGCAGGACCGCTTCAGGTCACCCAGCCGCGGCGGATGAAACTCAGGGTCATCGGGGCCGCCAACGGCCGCGGCCACCGCCGAATGCAGTTGCCGGTCTGAGGTTTCGATTCCGGTGCCGACGTTGAAGCGCTGCCCGCCGCCCACGTCTCCGGAGGCTTTGACGAAGGCGTCCACCACATCGTCGACGAACACGTAGTCGCGGGTGTTGGTGCCGTCGCCGAACACCTTGGTGGTCTTTCCCGACAGCAGCGCCTGGGCGAAGATCGCCACCACGCCCGCTTCACCGTGCGGGTCCTGCCGGGGGCCGTAGACGTTGGCCGGCGCGATGTGCGAACAGTCCAGGCCGTACAGATGACGAAAGGTGTTCAGGTAGATCTCCCCCGCCACCTTGCCGGCGGCGTAGGGCGACGCCGGGTCGGTGGGCACCGTCTCCGGGGTCGGGAATTGTGTCGGGGTGCCGTAAATGGATCCCCCCGACGAGGTGTGCACGACCTTGCGCACACCAGTACACCGTGCAGCCTCGGCGAGTCTGATGGTGCCAATGACGTTGACCGAGGCGTCGAATTGCGGGTCGACCACCG
>DATIOT010000286.1:0-8933 GCA_035472875.1 Mycobacterium sp. | reverse complement strand
GGCTCCAATGCCTCGCGCGTCTCCATCAGATCGGCCAGTTTGATCCGCCGGCCCCTGATCAGCATGCTCACCGAACTTGCCATCGACTTGGTCGTCGGTCGCTGGACGAATGCGCCGCCGGCCCGACCCGCCCTGACCCGAACCAGGTTCTGGACCTCCAGGATCCGTAACGCCTCTCGCACCGTGGCCCGGCTCATCTGCGTCTGCTTGACCAGTTCGCGCTCCGCGGGAAGCGCGATACCCTCGGCCAGCTCACCACTGAGGATCCGCTCGCGCAGCTCACGCGCCAACACGTCGGACGCCTTGGGGACATCCACCGGCTTGAGCAGGACACTCGAACGCGGTGGGGCCGAATTTGTCTCGCCTGGTTCCATCGCTCCTCCGTCCGTCGAGACTTCGGCATAAAGGTAAGACCCATTGTAAGGTTAATCTATTACGCACAGGTCACATGGCCGTAGCACAAGTCGCGCCGACGCCTAAAACACCATTCGCGCGATCAGCTCCGCCACGGCAGCCGGCTTGACCGAGCCGTCGAGTTCGACCGTATGCCGCACGGTGAGGTCAACCGTGGTGTCGTCGACCTTGGTAGCGTCGACAAGCTCAGACCGCACTCGGACACGGCTGCCCGCCGGAACCGGCGCCAGGAACCGCACCTTGTTCAGCCCGTAGTTGATGCCCATTTTGGCGTTCTCGACGCGGTAATTGGCCTTGCTCAATGCCGGAATCAGGGACAGCGTCAAGAAGCCGTGGGCGATGGTTGAGCCATAGGGGCTTTCGGTCCGGGCCCGCTCGACGTCGACGTGGATCCACTGATGATCGCCGGTGGCGTCGGCGAACGCATCGATGCGGTCCTGGTCGACCGTGATCCAATCGGACGCGCCGAATTCTTGACCGACGGCGTCAACGGCCTCCTCGATGGAAGAAATGATTCGCATCGCTGTCTCAACCGGCTACACCGAGCGGGCGGACTTGGCGGCCGCCGAGGCTGCTTTGCTGCGTTCGCGCGCCTGCGCCCAGTCTTCGTCGCTCATCACCGACAGCCCGGCGAATGTGTTGGGTCCGGCGAGCCGTTGGGCCCCGTCCATCGCGATCGTCTCGCCGGTGAGGTAGTCGCAGGCGTCGGAAAACGCGAAAATCGTGAGGTTGGCCAGCTCCTCGATGGTGCCCGAACGGCCGAGCGGAATCTGGTCGGACTGGGTAGCGCCGGTGGAACTCTTGTCCGTCGGATTGAGCATCTCCCAGGCGTAATCGGTCGGAATCGGCCCGGGCGCAAGGGCGTTGAGGCGGATGCCGTAGCGGCCCCACTCGACTGCCAACGACATCGTCATGGCATGCACGGCGGCCTTCGCCATGGCCGAAGGGACGACGAAGGCCGAACCGCTCCATACCCACGTGGTCAGGTTCGACAACACCGATCCGGGCAGCCCCTCAGCGATCCAGCGCCTGCCGACGGCCAGCGTCGTGTTGAACGAACCCGTCATCACCGTCGAGGTGACCGCTTCGAAAGCACGGGGGCTCAAACTGACCGTGGGCGCAATGAAATTCGCGGCGGCATTGTTCAGCACTCCGGTCAACGGGCCGTGCCTGTCCCAGATCTCGTCAACCGCGGCGGCGACCAGGTCGAAGTCTCGAACGTTGACCGTCTGACAGTGGACGGTGCCGGGACGTCCGGCCGAAATCTCGGCGGCAGCCTCGGCCAAGACTGTTTCGCGCCGCCCCCACAGATGCACCTGGGCACCATGGGCGACCAGTCGGGCGGCCACTCCGCGGCCCAGGCCGGTGCCGCCGCCGGTGATCAGAATGCGCTTGCCGTCCAGCACCATCGGGTCGAAAATGCGTGTCATAGTCCCAAGCTCTTGCCGATGATCTCGCGCTGAATCTCGTTGGCGCCGCCGTAAATCGGTGGCGCCAACGCCTTGCGCACCTGCGATTCCATTCCAAACTCGACGGTGTACCCATTGCCGCCCATCAGCTGCATGCCCTCCAGGGCTGCGAGTTTGGCCACCTCGGTGCATTTAAGCTTGGCGATCGAGCCCTCCCGCGCGAGCCGGTCTTCCAGGCCGGCGTCGATCTGTGCGGCCACCTGATAGACGTATGCGCGGCAACATTCGATCTCGGCCGCCAGATCCGCCAACCGATGACGGACGGCCTGGAAACTGCCAATCGGCCTGCCGAACTGTTCGCGGCTGCGCACGTAAGCGATGGCGTCTTGCAGCGATCGGCGCGCGGCACCGAGCGACATCGCCGCGATGATGAGCCGTTCGACGTTGAGCCCGCGCATCAGCCGGTGCCAGGCATCGCCGATCCCGCCGACCACGTTGTCGGCGGGAACGACGACGTCCGTGAAAAAGACATCGTTGACGGTGTGGGCGTCCATGGTCTCGATCGCTTTGATGTCCAGTCCGGGCGTCGAGGTGGCCAGGTACAACAACGTCAAGCCATGGTGCTTTCCGGCGTTGGGGTCGGTGCGAGTGAGCACCAGCAGATGGTCGGCCAGGTGCGCGCCCGTGATCCAGGTCTTCTGGCCGTTGACGACAAACCTGTCGCCGTCGCGTACCGCCCGGGTCCGCACCGCACCCAGATCGGATCCGGCGCCGGGTTCGGAAAGCGCGATCGCCTCGAAGTGACCGGCGCACAGGTTGCCGACAACCTCCTTCTTCTGTGATTCGGTGCCGTGCCGCAAATATGTCTGTGCCGCGGTCAGCCCGGTGCCGTAGGCATGGATCGGTGCCTGACCGCGCGCGGTCTCCTCCAAGAAGATGCATTCTTCGACCATGCCCGCACCGCCGCCGCCATACTGCGTGGGAATCGATACACCCAGCCAGCCGAGTTCGGCCAGCCGCTGCAGCAGCTCGGGGCTGTTGGACAGCCCCTGGGTCAGCTGCGCGCGCTGCTCGAAGGTGGCGCAGCTGTCGGCGCAGAATCGCTCGACCGCGGCGGCGAAATCGAGCTGTTCCGCCGTGAACATGCTCAGTTGCCCCGGTAGGCGGCGAATTCGGGGCTGCGTTTCTCGTTGAACGCGGTGATGCCTTCTTTGGCTTCGGGAGTTTCGCCGAACATCTTCAGGGTCGAGTACGCCATCTGACCGACCGACGCGAATTGTTCGGTGTCGGTGTTGAACGACTGCTTGAGAACCTTCAGTGCGGTCGGCGAAAGCATCAAGATTTCGTCGGCCCATGCCCGCACCTCGGACTTGAGTTGGTCGGCCGGCACCACCTTGTTGACCAGTCCCCACTCGGCCGCCTGCTGCGCGGAATACCTGCGGCACAAGAACCAGATCTCGCGCGCGCGTTTCTCACCGACCACGCGCGCGAGGTAGCCGGTGCCGAAGCCCGCATCAAACGAGCCGACCCGCGGGCCGTTCTGACCGAACACCGCGGTGTCGGCGGCAATCGTCAGGTCGCACAGCACGTGCAGAACGTGACCGCCGCCGATCGCGAACCCGTTGACCGCCGCGATGACCGGCTTCGGCACGTCGCGGATGACTCGATGCAGCGTATCCACCTCGAACAGGCCGGTTTCGGACGGTCCGTAATCGCCGGTTTCGGCGCGCTGCTTCTGGTCGCCTCCCGTGCAGAAGGCTTTTTCGCCGGCCCCGGTCAGGCAGATCACCCCGACTTCCGAACTCCCCCAAGCCAATTTGAAAGCCCGGATCAGCTCGTCGAGGGTGCGCGCCCGAAACGCGTTGTACCGCTCAGGCCTGTTGATAGTGATCCACGCGAGGCCGTTATCGACCTCGTAGGAAATGTCGGTGAACTCCGTCATCGGTTGCCTCTCCTCGTTGAAAGCCGTAGCCGTTATGGTCTTACCATATTACCAAAGCGATGGTTGGTGAGCTAAACCTGGCTGCTGCGGCCTGTCTCACACCGGCACCACATCCCTACGCATTCGAGCCAGTTCACCGATCGACCGCTGCAGGTCGTCGAGCTGGGCGACGAGGGCTGCCCGGCCATCCACCGCCTCCGAATCGAGAAGCCCGCGGTGACGCGCCATCTTCAGTGCGGTGGCAAACATGTCCCCGGCTACCGATTCCTCGGTGATGCGGTGCTGCAGTGACCACTGCCGGCCAAGGCGAAGAGACCTCTCGAGCAACGTCTGCTCGTCGACGTCGCTATCGGCACCGAGGTTGAGCAACTCCTCGGCCACCACCCGGTAGGCGTCAATGAATGGTCTGAGCACGAGATGAGCCACCAGCAGCTCACTTTCATGGAGACTCCGCGCGGCCTCTCCGATGTCGAGTGGCGCATTACGGTCATGGCTGCGTCCGGTCATGATCGCGAACTCGTTCCATAATTCGTCGGCGAATTCAGCGCGTCCGGCGAAGAAAAAATCGAACTTGAGGAGTTCGCGAATCGCTAATGCCTTCTCCCACCCGGCGCGCTTGGTGGCTTCCGGTGTGCGCACGATCGCCAGCAAGGCCAGTTCGGCGATCGCCCTCATCACCAGGACGTGGATCGCGCTGTTGCGGTAGACCGCAACGATCAGGTGCTGGTCGTCGCCGATCCCCCACACCGTCGTCGGCCCCTCGGCGTAGCAAGTCAACACACCGGAGCCCACCAGGTCGTGCAGCGTTTGCGACACGGTGGCCCGGTCGGTGAGGTCGGCGCCCCCGGCGACGGGCCAGCCGCGCGCGCGCAAGTATTGGGCTAGCGGCGCGACGGTCGCGCACACCTCGTCGAGGGTCAGGGCTCGGTCTTCGCCGAGCATCGCCACACACACGGCGGCCGTCGCAGTTACCGGCGTGGCCTGGTTGAGGCGGTGGCAGATCTCCAGCGCAATGCGTTCGACCACTTGCCGGTCGCTCAGCCCTTCGGCGCGCAACGCGCCCATTCGCTCATACAGCGGCACCGGCGACCCGAAGTTGATGTAGATGCGTCCCAGCCGATGTCGCAGGCCGCGTGCATAACTCAGCAGCCAGCGCGCGTTCTCGGGCCTTTTGGGAAGTCCCCGCGACTCCGCAGTCATCAGTTTGACTTCGTGCAGCGGCAACTGATCGAAGAGGATAGAGACCGGGACGGCGAGGGTCTGCTCCGACTGCACGGAATCGACCGCGTCGGTCACATATCGCAGTAACCCGTATCGCGGAGGCCGTAGTTTGCCGGTGCGTGTCCGGCCTCCTTCGATCGACCACACCAGGTTGCGGCCGGTTGCCACCATCTGGCCGACTAGCGCGCGCAGGGCCAGCCGGTACACCGGGATGTCCCCGGTCGCGCGCCGCACGGGAATGAAGCCGTTACGGCGGGCCAATGTGCCCAGCGGAAAAAAGTTGAGGTTGGCGCCGCCCAGCCCGAACGTCGGCGAAATGCCTCCCCGCGTAAGGCGTGGCGGGAACGAGAACTGATCCAGGTAGGAGCGGTGCGAGATCAAAAAGATCAGCGCGTGGTCGCGGTCAAGTGCCCGCAGCTTGGCCAGGTCGTCGTCGTCGATGACGACCTGGAATCCGCGCACCATCCACGCGGACAACGCTTGCCAGGCGCGCACGACGGAAGGAACGTGGGTTGCCGCCATCTCGCGCACGTAAACCGCAGCCTCGGCCCGCACGTCGTCCACACCGCGGCCCAGCTGTGACGCCAATTGCGCTGTGGCCCTGAGGAATCCGTCGGAACTCAGCAGCGCCTCAGCCTCGTCGGGCGACTGCCTCGCGGCGGACCCGTTCCGCAGCAGCCGGGCGAGGCGATTCGGCAGCGTCGTCATTTCGCCACCGCTGATGCCTTCGCGATCATCTCTGACCACTGTTTCCCTGCGTCGGTGCCCGGCCAATCGTCGAGGGTGTCGATGTAGAGCTGGCGCATTCGCGGTACCCACTCATCGAGATCGGCTTTGGTCCAGCCCGCGGTCGGAACTGGTTCGTGGACGACGACTTCGATCGTGCCTTCCTGGACCACCCTCGCGTTGCGCCACATGATTTCGCCGGCATTGCGGATGACGATCGGAACGATCGGCACCCCCGCGTCGCGGGCCAAGTGAAAGCCGCCTTTCTTAAACGCCCCGACCCGCGGACTCAGCGAGCGAGTGCCTTCGGGCGCCAATACGATCGAAACCCCGGCACGTAGCTTGTCCACCGCGGGCTGCATCGCCGAGATGGCCTTCGACCTATTGGAGCGTTCCACAAAGGCGACGTCGGCCAATGTGAGGAGCTGCCCGAGCACCGGTATCCGCTTAACCTCGGCCTTGGCGACCACGGTGAAGCCCCGTTGGACGACTCGCGAGGTGGCCAGCGCGTCAACCAGGGTGCTCTGATGGTTGATGAAGAACACGGCCGGTCGACGTGTGGCGTGTTGCTCGCCGGTGACCGCGATGCGGATGTTGCCCAATTGCGCACCGACGCGGCCGAATAGGGAGGTGGCCATGTCCATCCCGCCGCGTCGGTCCAAAGTCAACACCCCGGCGGCCGCGCCCACGCCCGCCGCCGCGGCGAAACTGCCGAACAGCGCCGACGTCCTGGCCAGCGCCATCGGATGGAACTGGCTCCGCCTGGTCCGGAAGCGCACGACCTGCCATCCGCGCTCACTGGCGTGGCGGGCCAGCGCCGACCCCGGGTTGACCGGATGCGGGAAGCCGACCGAGTCCAAGAACGGCACATCCTCGTCGCCATTGGCGTACGCGTGGCAATTCTTAAGCGGGATTCGTTGGCGTCTGGCGAATTCTTTCACCGCGGCCAGCTTGCCTTCCCCCCACGGCGGGCGTCCTGCTATGCCACCGGTGAGCACACCATGCTCGGTCTCGAGTTCTGTGCACAAGACGTGGTCGATACCCAATTCGCGGGCCATGGGCTGCGCCTGCATCCGTGTCGCCGAAGTCGCGATCACAACGGTGTGGCCGCGGTTTTGGTGAGCCCGCACCAATCGCCACGCCCCGTGGAAGAGCGCACCGGCGATTTCCTGGGCGAACAATTGTTCCCCGAGCTCCATAAGGTCGTCTTCGGTGCGTCCCACCCAGCCCCGGATTCCCTGCGATAGCAGGTCTTTGAACGCGGCTTCGTCGAGGGGGCCACCGAGTGCGGCGAGCATCGTACGGACAAACTCGTCGGGTCCCAATTCGAAGTTGCGAGCACGGTGCGCGAGGAGCGCGCCGGCTGAGTAGCCCTGGATCAGGGTCCCGTCGAAGTCGAAGAAGGCGGCGACTTTCGGACCACCGGGTCCCATTCTGATGCGCTCGATGAGCTCATCGACCGTGATCACCGGCGGTGTGGTACCGGTCATCTCATTCTCACTTCGTCTTCCTTTGTCGCGGGCCACTTGTCTCGGTGACCACAAGCCGGGCCCCGACACCACGCGTCGCGTGCTGGAGTTGTCGGGAAGGAAAGGCACGCCCCGGGGGTGCCGGGGCAGGTGGCTTGCGGCTGTCCCCTGGCTCCGACCATCTCACTATGAAGAGTCGACCCGGCTCGGCCAAGAGAGTCAGGGCGAAATACCCCTTCTGCGGGGTAGAGAACTGCCCGATGTGGTGACGCGGTGGCGGGGGTCGCTCGGCCACACTCAGCAGCATCGGGTTCGGCGCAGCCGATCCCTGATTGTCGGTTCCACCCGGGGAGCGCCGAGAAAGCACCGATCAGCGGCGGTGATTCCGCCCGGCGTTCTCGCACCGAGCCAAACGCCGCAGAATAGAAAAGGGGCAGCGGATGCAGATCTCAGCCGCGGTGGTGCAGGAAGTGGGCGCGCCGTTCACACTAGCCGAGGTCGACCTTCAAGAGCCGGCACCCGATGAAGTCGTGGTGCAGATCGCCGGAGTCGGAATCTGCCACACCGACGTCGCGGTCAAGGAAGGGCACCTGCCGTTTCCGTTACCCGGCGTCCTGGGCCATGAGGGCAGCGGGACCGTGGTGTCGGTCGGTGCTGACGTCACGACGGTCAGCGTCGGTGACCACGTCGCGATCAGCTTCCACAGCTGCGGCCAATGCCCCCGTTGCGCGAAGGGGGAACCGGCGTACTGCCACAACTTCCTCGAATACAACTTCGGCGGGGTGCGCCAAGACGGGTCCTCCGGGCTGGCCTCTGCCGGCGCCAAACTGGGGGCGAACTTCTTCGGCCAGTCATCCTTGGCCACCCACGCTCTGGCTCACGAACGCAACGTGGTCAAGCTACCGCCTGATGTACCGGTCGAGCTGGTAGGACCGCTCGGCTGCGGCATCCAGACCGGGGCCGGCGCGGTGTTCAACTCCCTGGACGTCCAGCCCGGATCGACGGTGGTCATCGCCGGCGCGGGAGCCGTCGGCCTCTCCGCAGTAATGGCCGCGGTGGTGCGCGAGGCCACGTCGATCATCGCGGTCGACCTACACGAGAGCAGGCGGGTGCTGGCCACCGAGCTCGGCGCCACCCACGCCGTCGACCCGCAGGCCGGTCCGCTGACCGAACAGATCCGGGAGATCGCGCCGGCGGGCGCCGATTACGCTGTGGACACCACCGCGGTGACTCCCGTCGTGGAACAGCTGCTTTCCTCCCTTGGAATGCGGGGCATGCTCGGGTTGATCGGTGTGCCGGCCGATCCGCAGGCCGTCTTTTCGGTAGGCCTGTTCCAGCCGCCCCTGCTCGGGCTGACCATCCGGGGCATCGTGGAAGGCGACGCCGACCCGCAGACGTTCATCCCCTACCTGCTCGATCTGCATCGTCAGGGCAAGTTCCCGTTCGACAAGCTGATCACCACGATGCCGCTGGCCCAGATCAACGAGGCGGTCGAGGCCCAGCACCGTGGCGAGGTCCTCAAGGCCGTGCTGACACCCTGATCCGAGTTCGGACAACATGCGATGGCAAACAACCCACGCCGAAGAGCGGCGACCGTGGCCACGGCGGTCCTGGCGGGCGGCGCCGTGGCCGCGGGAGCCACGTTCGTTCGGCGCAAAGCCGACAGGCCGCGTGCCGCAATCTCCGGGTTGGAGCTGACCCCCAGCCACCGCGCCGGAACGGGAACGCCGCTGCTGCTACTGCACGGGATCG
>DATIOT010000285.1:0-4931 GCA_035472875.1 Mycobacterium sp. | reverse complement strand
TCCGGGTCCGATCCCTGGACCGGGCGGAACGATGATTACGGATCCGCTATACAATCCGGAATACAGCCAGTTCTGCTACGAGATTCCGTTCATGCCGGGCCAGACGCAGTACATGGATACCCCGGTGGTGCCGACCTCGGCCTTCGCTGGCGCGGGATACAACAACCCCGACTGTGATTACCCGGACACCACGCCGGCCATCAGCGAGGTGGATGGCGGTACTCCAACGACAATCCAGCCAGGACCGTGGGTGAGCGCGGCTGGTGTAACACTGCACATATATGCGCTGGGCAATACCAGCGTAAACAACTACGGCTACTCGGGCCCCGCGGCCACGACCTCGCCGTTCAACGCAAAGACCGTGAGCCGCAAATACTCGTTCGGCACCACCGCGGGGACGGTCGCGCTCTTGAGCCCCGACGGCAGTACGTCGACGACCCTGAGCGCCGCCTGGGGCGATCTCTCGATGACGGCGACGGTGCCCGCGAGCCTGCCGGGCGTGTACAACTGCCCGATCCAGCAGCAGATGCAATACGGCGGGCCGGCCAACAATGCGCCCGCCAACTGTGACCAGCTGGTGATCACGGCGGCCAACGGCAAGCAGTCGATCGATACTGTGACTATCACCATCGGCGGCAAGGCGCCGACCCACGTGGCCGCCACCGCCAGCATTCAGAGAGCGATCGACGCCGCGAGTCCTGGCGATATGCTGATGATCGACCCGGCCACCCAGGCGACCGCCGCGCTACCCGCAGTGGCTGCGGTTCACCAGGAGCTGGTGCTCATGTGGAAGCCGGTACGCCTGCAGGGCGTCGGCGCGGTCGCCAGCGTCATCAATGCCAATAGCCATCCGGCTGGCAAGATCGACGTGTGGCGCCGGCAGGTCAACTGCCTGTTTGGGCTGTCTCTCAGCGGGTATGAGCTGAGGAGTACGAATGCGTACGACCCGAGCGGTGCCTTTACGTGCGCGGCAACGAACGCCAACTTCGGCGCCGGGTCTACCAATCTGGCGTTCTTCCAGCCGGGGTTCACGAGTGCGGGGACCATCCATCAGCCGCAGATCGACCGCCTGCCGCTGGAGGCCGTAATCGGCTGGAATGCGTCACTGAACGGCAACCTGGCCGAGTTGCTGCAGGAGCCGAGCCTGATGGGTGCCCTGGAAGGGGCCGCCATCACCGTGCTGGCGAAGGGCGTGCTGATTCCTGCTAATGCGACGGACATCTTTGGTGCCACCTCGGCGACCGCGGGCGCGTACCCGGCCGGCACGGTGCTCGTCACCGGCGGTGGTAACGCGACCCGCGGCTGCGGCAACGACCAGCCGACCAGCGGTTTCACACCGAATCCGTTCCCCAGCAACTTCTACTGCAACCCCTCGAGCATCGACGGCCTGACGATCGAGAACAGCTCGCAGGGTGGCGGCGGCATCTTCGTGCACGGCTGGGGGCACAACCTGCAGATCGCCAACAACCGGGTCACGAACAACGCCGGGACACTCTCGGGCGGCATCAACGTCGGTCAGGGCGAGTTCCCGGGCGCCTACACGATCGGCGGCGTCAACGCCGATCCGGGGTCCTGCCAGACGACCGCGGCGCCGAACCCGAGCGCGACCGGGGCGCAGTTGCCGTACTGCTTCGACGTTAAAGTGAACATGCACCACAACATGATCGCGAAGAACTCGTCCATCGGAGATGAGCTGTTCTCGGCTACGCCGGCCGGCGCGGGCGGTGTCAGCGTCTGCAACGGCTCGGATTTCTACAAGTTCAACTACAACTGGCTGTGCGGCAATCTGAGCACCGGTGACGGTGGCGGTCTGGGACATCTCGGATTCAGCTACAACGGCGACATCGAGCACAACTCGATCCTGTTCAACCAGAGCACCAATCCGACGATCCCGACCAACGGCGGCGGTATCCTGGTGATGGGCGCGCCGGATGTCGATCCGACCTGCGGCGCGACGACCGACCTGGATTGCCTGTCCACGCCGCCGACTGCACCGGGGGATGGCACGGGCCCGGGGCTCATGATCAATGCCAACCTGATCCAGGGCAATGCCGCGGAGAGCGGCAGCGGCGGTGGCCTGCGCTTCCAGGGAGTGAACGGCACGGATGTGCTGACGTTCGCGACCCAGCCGTCCTTCTGGTACGCGGTCACGGTGCAGAACAACATCATTACCAACAACGTAGCCGGCTGGGATGGCGCGGGAATCTCGCTGTACGACTCGCTGAACGTGAACATCGTCAACAACACGATCGTGTCCAACGACACTACGGCGTCCTCCGGCGTGCTCTTCAATACCATCGGCGCGCCGCTCGCCAGCAGCCAGGGACCCTGCAGCGTTCCGCGCAACCCGGACGGCACCTGCCCGGCCGCGGTCGTCACTTCGACGCGCCAGGCCGCCGGCATCGTGGCGATCCCGCACAGCTCGATGATGACGTCGAACCTGCCCGCGAACATCACCTGCCCGGCCGGACACTTCACGGCGACGGCGAACAATGGCGAGTGCCGGACGGTGTCCTACCCGCTGCTGTACAACGACGTGGTCTGGCAGAACCGCACCTTCAACGTCACGAATGGCGGACTCGGTACCGGACCGTTGAACCAGCAGAACGTGGTCGCGCTCGTTCCGACGTTCAATCAGCCGACGACCGCTGGGACGACCGCCAATGGTACTGGTGCGATCGTCACCGGGGGCACGGGCGCCTGCCTGACGGAGCCGGCGTTTAGCTCCGGGACGGGAGGCTATTGGGACCTCGGCGTGCGCGGGGACACGGGACCGGACAACCATGCGTCGGGCGTCACCCTGTCGCCCTCGTACTCGGTGCTGACGGATGTTTCGGCAGCCAGCGGTTACTCGGGTGCAGCGCTGCATAACACGGGCAACAATCCGACCGCGCTGAGCCAGTACTGCAACGGCTCGCGCGTGCCGCCGGAAAATGGCGGGATGGGCTACAACGTCCCGCCGGGTATTTCGGACGCGACCGTGCCGAACCCGATCTTCAACCTGACGCCGGCGGCGACGGTGGACGAGGGCAACAACTGGATCAACATCGCCTGGGGTCCGTTGTCGCTGTCGAGTCCGGCGACCGTCACGACGCCCGGCACGGCCGTTGCCGCGCTCGGCAACTACGGGCCGGCTTCGTCCTCGTCGGTGATCAACTTGATCCCGTCGACGGCGGCGACCCAGTACAACGCCGCCCCGACCTTCGACTTCTACGGCACCGCGCGCAAGGCCAACAGCGCGGTTGATGCCGGTGCGGTCGAGTTCGTCGGCGGCGGCGGCGGCGGGCCGGCGGCGATCCTGACCGTGACCGGCGGGCCGCTGATCTTCACCACCGGCGTCACCACCCCGCGCTCGACCAGTGCGGCCCAGACGCTCACCCTGACCAACAGCGGAACCGCCGGGGCGACCGGAATCGCCGTCGTCATTGCGACGACCTCCACTCCGACCACGCCGAATCAGTTCGCGCGGCCGGCCGGAGCGTCGGGCGGAACCTGCGGAACGACCTTGGCGGCCGGGGCGTCGTGCACCATCAACGTCACCTTCTCACCGTCGACTCTGGGTGCGAAGGCCGGCACGGCCACCATCACGGCCAACGTCACGGTGAGCGGCTCGCCGGTGACGCTGAACGGGACGGGAGTGACCGCAGCCTTCGCCGCCACCCCTGACGCCCACCACCTGGAGCACCTCGGCGACGCGCGGGTGCCCGGCCACCGGTACGGGTGCGTGCCCGACTCAGGCGTTTACGCTCACCAACACGGGCAATGCGAATGTGACCGGCATCGCTCAGGGTGCGCTGGGAGGCACCAACGCGTCCGAGTTCACCATCGTGCGGGCGGCGTCCACCTGCGGCCCGGCAGGCGGTGGCCAGGCGCTGGGGATTGCCACCCTGACAGTGGGTCAGACCTGCACGGTGACGGTGCGCTTCACGCCCTTGACGACGCAGACGACTGGGGTCAAGACCGCAACGGTATCGGTAGTCACCGCTGTCGCCGGGACGCAGACCTCGAGCATGACCGGGACCGCGAACTAGCCGCGGCCGGAGCAGACAGAAAGGACGCACCGGGGAGAGAGATGGGAGCGATGCTGCTCACAGAGAAATCTGCGAGCAGCATCGCATTTCGGGGAACTCGACTTGCGCACGCAGGTCGAAGGTAATAAGAAACAACAATAAGAGCCGGCTCGAGCCGGTCGGAGGAACAAATGATCAAGAAGGGACGTAAACTCCACACGTTGGTTTGCACCTGCCTGACGGCAGCCTTGCCCGCGCTGGCACTGGCGGACCCGCCCAGCGACGCCGCGGTCGGCCAGATCGACGGAATCCTGAACTTCTGCGTCAAGTCGGTTCCCAGCCTGGAGAAGAATGCGCGGCTGTACCAGACGGCGTGGGTCGGTAACGCCTCGCCGGGCGCGCGCAACTCGAAAGCGTACAAGGACGCGTACGATCAGGTGAGTGACGCCCTGGAGAACGGCAACCATGGGCAGGAGATCGCCGCGTGTGTCGCGGGACTGAATCAACACGGGGAGCATGAAGAGCACGAAGCCCATCATGGGCATGTGCGCCGGTAGGTCGTGCAGAGTGTCTGCGCCGCAGGGGCGAGACTGAGGTGCGGACGCGGTTGAGACGGATGCGGTGTTATGCCTGGTTGGCGTGTGCCGGATGGACGTTGGCGCCGATCGCCTATGGCGATGGAGCCGCGCCGAGCGCGCGGTTGCTGGGTGTGACTGAGAGTGTGCTGAACTATTGCGGCTCGCGTGATCCGACCGCGGCTGCAAGACTACGGCAGCGGATTAAAGAGCTCGAGCAGGGAGCCAGCGAACAGGAGCTGGCCGAGGTGCGCAACAGCGATGAGTACCGGAAGGCCTATGACTCGGTGGTGGATTTCGCGGCCAAGATTGACGAGCACAACGTCAGGCGGTTCTGCGCCGAAAC
>DATIOT010000284.1:0-2061 GCA_035472875.1 Mycobacterium sp. | reverse complement strand
CCGAGACGTTGACCACACTGCCGCCGCGCGGCGCGAGCACAGCGCCCTCGACGACACTCCCGTTCCCGACGCCCACCGCCGCGCCGGCGCCCAACGCCGCCGCACCGCCGGCCGCCACGGTCGACCCGCGCACCGTCGTCTACACCGTGACCGGGACCAAGCAACTCCTGGACCTGGTGAACATCGTCTACACCGACGCCCGGGGCTACCCCCAGACGGAGTTCAACGTGTCGCTGCCATGGTCGAAGATGATCGTGCTGAACCCGGGCGTCCAGACCCAGTCCGTCATCGCGACCAGCATCTACAGTCGGCTCAACTGCTCGGTCGTCAATGCTGAGGGCCAGATCGTGGCGGCATCGACCAACAACACGACCATGGCGACCTGTACCCGCTAGGCGGCCAGGACCTTAGCTTCCGCCAGTCAGCTCAGACCGAGTTCGCGCATCCGTCGGTCGTGCGTCTGCTGCAAGCGGTCGAAGAACGCACCGAGCTGGCCCAGGCCACCGGTGCCGGACACCAGCAGGTCGACCAGCTCATCGTGATCGGCCAGCAGATACTGGGCCTGGGTGATCGCTTCACCGAACAAACGACGAGACCACAGCGCCAACCGACTGCGCTGCTTGCCGCTTGCGGTCACAGCGGCGCGCACTTCGGCGACGACGAACTGCGAGTGCCCGGTCTCCGACAAGGCCGCCCGCACTACGTCGGCGACCTCGTCGGGCAGCCCATCGGCGATCTCCAGGTACAGGTCGGCGGCCAGCGCATCACCGACATAGGTCTTCACCAAAGCTTCCAGCCACGTGCTCGGCATGGTCAGCCGGTGGTAGTTCTCCAGTGTCGATACGTACCTCGACATGGCCGACACCACGTCGACGCCACGGCTTTCCAGAGCATCGCGCAGCAGCTCATAGTGGTTCATCTCGGCGGCGGCCATACTCGCCATCGAGATCCGGCCCCGCAGGTCAGGAGCCATTCTCGCCTCGTCGGTCAGCCGGTAAAACGCGGCTACCTCGCCGTAGGCGAGCACTGCGAACAATTCGTTGACGCCCGGATGCTCCGCGGTCGGTCGTGGGGTAGGCGAATCGTCCACCTGGTCGGCGGAGGAGGCCGAAGTCATGGGCAACACTCTAGTCGGCGGACCCAGCGGATGATGGGTACCAACTGTTGACCAGCTATCATGCAAACAGGTAGTGGCTGTGTTTCTGCTACACGCCACTGCCGGCGCAATGTGCGTGCACAGCTGGCCCACCCCGATTGAGTAGGGGCCTGCGACTCGGCGACGTATTCGGAGTCGGAACTCGTGCGCGCGTGACCGCGATAGAGAAATACCGACACAAGACCGAATACCGTCACCGAAAGGCTCATCACCCACGTATGACCGCACTGACAAGCACAACTGAACTAACCTTTGCCAAACTTGGCGTCCGCGACGAAATAGTCCGCGCACTAGCCGAAGAAGGCATCGAGCGTCCTTTTGCGATCCAAGAATTAACCCTCCCGCTCGCCCTTGCCGGTGACGACGTGATCGGCCAGGCCCGCACCGGCATGGGCAAGACCTTCGCGTTCGGCGTGCCGCTGCTGCAGAGCATTACCGCCGGCGCCGGTGCGCGGCCGCTGACTGGCACGCCACGGGCCCTGGTCGTGGTGCCCACCAGGGAGCTATGCCTGCAGGTCACCGAGGACCTGGCCACCGCGGCCAAATACCTGACCGCCGGCGGTGACCAGGCGGCCGGTGAACGGCCGTTGTCGGTGGTGTCCATCTATGGGGGACGGGCCTACGAGCCGCAGCTCGATGCGTTGCGCGCCGGCGTGGACGTCGTGGTGGGCACCCCAGGCCGGCTGCTCGACCTGTGTCAGCAGGGGCACCTGCAACTCGGCGGGCTCTCGGTGCTGGTGCTCGACGAGGCCGACGAGATGCTCGACCTGGGCTTTTTGCCCGATATCGAGCGAATCCTGCGCCAGATCCCGGCCGACCGGCAATCGATGCTGTTCTCGGCGACCATGCCCGACCCGATCATCACGCTGGCCCGCACGTTCATGGACCAGCCCACTCATATCCGG
>DATIOT010000283.1:0-2699 GCA_035472875.1 Mycobacterium sp. | reverse complement strand
GGGCCTGGGCGGCCGAGCCGCGGTCGTGGTCGGCGGCGGGACGGTCGTGGCCGTCGTGGTCTGCTGCGGCGGCGGGGTGCCGACGATCGCCGGCGCCGACTGGAGGGACTGGTTGCGGGCCGCGTCGAAGGCATCGACCGTGTACGTATAGGCGGTCGCGGGGGCCAGCCCTGTGTCGGAGTATGTGAGCACCGTCCCAGCGGTGGTTCCGACCTTGGTGCCGTTGCGATAGACCGTGTAGCCGGTGACGCCAACGTTGTCGGTCGAGGCGGACCACGAGAGATTGACGTGGGTCACGCTGGTCGCCGTGGCGGTGAGATTGCCGGGTACGGTTGGAGGCGTCGTGTCGGCCGGCGTGGTCGCTGAAGCCGGGCTTGACTGCGGAGAGTGATTGCCACCGGCGTCGACGGCATCGACCGCATAGCTGTAGGACGTGGCGGGTGCGGCGGTGGCGTCCGCGTAGCTGACCGAGGATCCAGGCACCGTGGCCAGCGCGGAGCCGTTTCGATAAACGGTGAAGGCGTTGGCCGCGACCCCACTGCCAGGCGACCACGCGAGGTTGACCTGCGTGGCACTCGCCGCGGTCGCGGTCAGGTTCGTGGGCGGGAAGATCGCCGCAGTCGTGTGGAACACGGCGGCAACCTCGTACCAATCGGCCGAATTCTGGAGCGTCCAGCTTGCGTGCTGCGGCCCTGAGGTCGCGAGGATCAGGCTGGCATCAGCAAGGGATCCGCTTGCATTCCGGTCGTGGATCACGAGGCCGCCATTTGCCGCGACGTTCCCCGGCGACGTGCCGGTCATGAAGCCGCTGTAGAGGAGCTCGCCCGCGCCCACCGGTGCCGTCAGCCCGCTGTCGGCGGCCGTTCCGGTCCCCGATGCGACCGAGGTCTGGTCCAGGCTGTTGGTCAAAGCCATGTTGGAGTAGTCGGCGGCCGATCCCTGCAGGTAGGTGGCGGCCGCGGCCGAAATGGTGATCGTCAGGCCGCTGGGCGCCGCAGCTGCGTTCTGGACATAGAAGAGTGCGATGTCTCCGATGGAGCCGAACTTGGTCGCCGCCCCGCTTCTCGTCCAGGCCCCGTTGACGTTGTCCGACACCAGCACCTGGCCGCTCGAGTCGTACTGGCCGAACCATCCGACCAGGAGGTCACCTGCGTGCACGGGGGACGACAAAGTGAGCGTCACACTTGCCACCTTGCTGCCGGTCCCGATCGCACCGCCCTGTACCCACTGTGCGGATGGCGGCGGTGCCGCCGGCGTCGTGATCGACAGCGGCGACGATTGCTGTGAATGGTTGCCCGCGACGTCGAACGCATCCGCGGTGTATGAGTACGTCGTCGAAGGGGCGACCTTCGAATCGGTATAGCTGGTCGTCGAAGACGTGCCGACCGCCGTGCCGTTGCGGTAAAGCCTGTAGCCCGCAACCCCTACGTTGTCGGTCGAGGCCGTCCAGCTGAATGCCGCCGAGTTGTAGGCCACGCTCGTCTGCGTCAGCCCGGTTGGCGTGGTCGGTGGCTGCGTATCTCCGCTGCCGAACTGGTGGAAAACGGCCGCGACCGCGTACCAGTCGGTGGCCGTGCTCAACGCGGCGCGTCCGTTCTGGGTCCCCGCGGCGCTCGCGAGCACATCTTCGAGGCCGGCCGACCCAGAGACCGTTTGCGCTCGCATCGTGAACGTCTTGCCCTGCGTGGCGCCTGGCGTGGTGGTTCCAGGTGAGCCTCCAGTGATGATGCCGCCGACGACCAGCTCCCCCGCGCCGACGGATGCTGTGGCACCAGAGTCGACGGCGGTGCTGACTCCCTTTGCCGCGGCCACCTGGTCGAGCGCGCCCGCTGTTGCCACACCGCTGTAGTCGCTGGCCGCGCCCTCGAGGTATGTCGCCACTGAAGCCGCAATGGTCACCGTCACACCGACAGGCGAAGCTGCTGAGTTCTGGACGTAGTAGAGGGCGATGTCGCCGGCGCCGGTGGAGAACGTGGTCGACGAGCTTCGCGTCCAGGCGCCGTTTATGTCATCGGATACGAGCACCTGGCCGGGCGAGTCGTACTGGCCGAACCACCCCACGAGCAGGTCGCCGGCGTGGACCGATCCGGTGAGGGGGATCGTCGTGGACGTGACCTTGGTCGAGGTCGAGACGGCTTCACCCTGAGCGCCCTGAATTCCACTGGGCGCGGGCGTGGTGACCGAAAGTGGCGCGGACTGCACCGAATGGTTGCCCGCCGCATCGAACGCGTCGACCGTGTACTGGTACGCGGTCGATGGCGCGGCAGTGACATCCGCGAATGCGGTCACCCCACCGGAACCGGTGCTGCCAACCGACGTGCCGTTGCGGAACACCGTGTAGCCGGTGACGGCGATGTTGTCGGTGGATGCGCTCCATTGCAGGGATACCGCGTTCGACGTCACCGACGGCGCGGTGAGGTTGGCCGGGACCGTCGGGGGTTGCGTGTCACCACCCGACTGGATGACCTCGAACGCGCCGATGTCGCATCCCTTGCCCTGGGGCCGAGCGATCCCGCGCTGATCGGTGCCGCCCGTGCATCCGCTCACCGATGTCGGGATGACGTCGACTGCCGGGCTGCTCAACGGCAGCGCCATCGTTTGCGTCGGACCGCCGTTCGACGCGAGCGCCAGGAGCTGCGGTGGGGTCCTGCTCAGCGAATGCTTGGTCGCGGAGAGCCCGCATGACGAGCCGCTGTCGA
>DATIOT010000282.1:0-7568 GCA_035472875.1 Mycobacterium sp. | reverse complement strand
CGGTTCTTCTACGACGTATGGGGCGACGCGGTCAATGTCGCATCTCGGATGGAGTCCACTGACTCGATAGGGCGGATTCAGGTGCCCGAGGACATCTACCAGCGCCTGAAGGGCAAATTCGCGCTGCAAGAACGCGGCCGCATCGAGGTCAAAGGCAAGGGCATGATGCGCACGTGGTATCTGGTCGGCCGCAAGGCAGTAGCCGATGACAGCCGCGATCTGATTGCCGAGGAATCGCACACGGCCCACGTCTGACCGACGAATCGCAAAACGCGCATTGCCCCAATCCCTATACCCGGACCCGTGTTTGTGTCACACTGCGGCCATGGTAAACACTCCTGGAACCACCCCTGTCCCAAGCTTGTTGCCGCATCTGTGGAAATCCACGCTTCTATCCGGAATTCTCTCGCTGATCCTGGGCGTCCTGGTGCTGGCGTGGCCGGGTATATCCGTCCTGGTCGCCGCCATCTGGTTCGGCGTCTATCTGCTGATCACCGGTATCGCGCAGGTCGTGTTCGCGTTCAGCCTGCATGTCACGGCCGGGAGCCGAATCCTGTTGTTTATCAGCGGCGCAGCGTCATTGATTCTGGCCGTGCTGGCGTTTCGCCATTTCGGCCAGGGGTATGCGGTCTTGTTGCTGGCCATCTGGATCGGCGTCGGGTTCATCTTCCGCGGTGTCGCCACAACGGTTTCCGCCATCAGCGACCCGGTACTGCCGGGCCGCGGATGGTCGATTTTCGTCGGCGTGATCAGCCTGCTCGCCGGGATTGTCGTCATCGCGTATCCATTCGACTCGATCATCACCCTGGCGTATGTCGTCGGCGCGTGGTTCGTTGTCATCGGCGTCTTCGAGATCGTTTCGTCGTTCGGGATTCGCAAGGCGTCAAAAACCCTCAGCCACTGAGGCCGGGGCGGTATTGCCAGTAGCGTTAGGCAATCTCGTCTACTACACTACGTCGTAGCGGGCTGGTGCGCCTGCGTAGTCTCGGGAGATGACAGATGAATGTCGTCGACATTTCGCGGTGGCAGTTCGGTATCACCACCGTCTACCACTTCATCTTCGTGCCGCTCACCATCGGCCTGGCTCCCCTGGTCGCCGTCATGCAGACGGTGTGGGTAGCCACCGGTAACACCGCGTGGTACCGGCTGACCAAGTTCTTCGGCAAGCTGTTCCTGATCAACTTCGCCATCGGGGTGGCGACCGGAATCGTGCAGGAATTCCAGTTCGGCATGAATTGGAGCGAGTACTCGCGGTTCGTCGGCGACATCTTCGGTGCCCCACTGGCAATGGAAGGCCTGGCAGCTTTCTTCTTCGAGTCCACCTTCCTTGGATTGTGGATCTTCGGCTGGAGCAGGTTGCCCAAGCTGGTGCACCTGGCGTGCATCTGGATTGTCGCGATCGCGGTCAATGTGTCCGCGTTCTTCATCATCGCGGCGAACTCGTTCATGCAGCATCCGGTCGGCGCTCACTACAACCCCGAGACCCGGCGCGCCGAATTGAACAGTATCCTGGCATTGCTGACCAATAACACTGCGCAAGCGGCGTTTTCACATGCGGTCACCGGTTCGTTGCTGACCGCGGGGACATTCGTAGCCGCCGTCAGCGCCTGGTGGCTGGTCCGTTCTAATAAACCCGCATCCGCCACACCCGCCGCCGAGTCGGCCCGCACCATGTTCCGCCCAGCGGCGATCCTGGGATGTTGGGTCGCATTGGTAGCCACAGTCGGCTTGTTCTTCACCGGTGACGCCCAAGGCAAGTTAATGTTCCAGCAGCAACCGATGAAGATGGCGTCGGCAGAATCGTTGTGCAACACCGAAACTGATCCGGATTTCTCGATCCTGACGGTGGGCACGCACAACAACTGCGAAAGCATTACACGTGTGATCGAGGTGCCCTACGTGCTGCCCTTCCTCGCCGAGAGCCGATTCAACAACGTGACGCTGCAAGGCGTGCGCAATATCCAGCAGCAGGACGAACAGCGATTCGGGCCAAACGACTACCGGCCCAACCTGTTCGTCACCTACTGGTCGTTTCGCGCGATGATCGGGTTCCTGGCGATTCCCCTGCTGTTCAGTCTGACTGCGCTGTGGCTTACTCGCGGCGGTCGGATACCCAATCAGCGGTGGTTTGCCTGGCTGGCGCTGCTGACCATTCCCACCCCATTCCTGGCCAACAGCGCCGGCTGGGTGTTCACCGAGATGGGCCGTCAGCCCTGGATCGTCGTGCCCAACCCGACCGGCGACCAGCAGGTTCGACTGACGGTCGCCCAAGGCGTCTCGGATCACGTTCCTGCCATGGTCGTCACTTCGCTGGTGACCTTTACCTTGGTCTACGCCGTGCTCGCGGTCATCTGGTTCTTTTTGCTCAAGCGCTACATCGTCGAGGGACCGCTGGAACACGACGCCGAACCGGCTGCGCCGCCGCCACCCGGCGAGGACGAGGTGTCGCCGCTGTCCTTCGCATATTGACGTCTACTGATCGGAGAAAGGAGCTGACCGGTGGGACTGCAAGAGTTGTGGTTCGGTGTCATCGCGGCGCTGTTCCTTGGTTTCTTCATCCTGGAGGGGTTCGACTTCGGCGTGGGCATGCTGATGGAGCCGCTGGCACGTATCGGCTCAGGAGACCGGGAGATCTACCGCCGCGCGATACTCAATACCATCGGCCCGGTCTGGGATGGCAATGAAGTCTGGCTCATCACCGCCGGCGCGGGGATGTTCGCCGCCTTTCCCGGCTGGTACGCCACTGTTTTCTCCACGCTGTACCTGCCGCTGCTGGCGATCCTGTTCGGCATGATCGTGCGCGCTGTCGCCATCGAATGGCGCGGCAAAATCGACGACACGAAGTGGCGGGCCTGGGCCGATTTTGGGATCGCCGCCGGGTCTTGGTTGCCGGCGGTGCTGTGGGGGGTGGCGTTCGCCATCCTGGTCCGCGGACTCCCGGTGGACGCCGATCACCACGTTCACCTGTCGATCGGCGATGTGCTCAACGTCTACACCTTGCTGGGCGGCTTGGCCACCGCCGGGCTGTTTTTGCTCTATGGCGCGGTGTTCGTCGCTTTGAAGACGTCGGGCCCGATCCGCGATGACGCCCATCGATTCGCCAAGTGGCTGTCGCTTCCCGCGACGGGACTGGTTGCGGCCTTTGGGGTTTGGACGCAGTTGGCGCACGGCAAGAACTGGACCTGGGCGGTTCTGGGTGTTGCGGTGGTTGCGCAACTGGCGGCCGTGTTGTTGGTATGGCGCCAAATGTCCGACGGTTTGGCGTTCTTCTGCGCCGCTGTGGTTGTTGCGGCCGTGGTCGTGCTGCTGTTCGGCGTCCTGTACCCCAATCTGGTGCCCTCAACGCTGAACGACCAATGGAGCGTGACGATCTACAACGCGTCGTCGACGCCTTACACCCTCAAGATCATGACGTGGGTGACGGCATTCTTTGCGCCATTGACGGTCGTGTACCAGGCGTGGACGTATTGGGTTTTCCGGCAACGGATCTCGGCTGAGCAAATCCCACCGCCGATCGGTCTGACGAGGCGTCCGTCCTGAGCGCAACGGCCTCCCGAGCTCCGCTGGACCCGCGACTGTGGCGGGTATCGACGGCGTTACGCCGGTTCCTGGCCGCGGCGGTCGGCTGCGGGGTGGTGATCTCCGGCTGCGCGATCGGCTCGGAGATTGTGCTGGCGGGCATCGTCGCGCAGGTCGTCACCGATCCGTCGGCACGTAGCCTGCGCGGCTGGCTAGGGCCGCTGTCAATCCTGTTGGCGCTGTGGGTCGTCCGTACGGTGACGCACTGGCTGCAGACGCGCCTGGGCCAACGCGGAGCCAGCGCGGTCATCGCCGATCTCAGTGGCCAGGTGCTGACGGCGGTGACCGCCCGGCAGCCCAATGAACTTGCCGCGCAGCGAGACGCCGCCGCGGTCGTCGTCACTCGTGGCCTCGACGGCTTGCGTCCCTACTTCACCGGGTACCTGCCCACATTGCTGCTTGCCGCGATCCTGACCCCGGCAACCGTTGCCGTGATCGCTGTCTACGACCTGAAATCGACGGTGATCGTGGTGATCACCCTGCCGCTGATACCGATTTTCATGGTGCTGATCGGGCTGGCAACAGCTGACCGATCGGCAGCCGCGCTGGCCGCCATGACAACGCTACAGGGGCGGTTACTCGATCTGATCGCCGGTATCCCCACGCTGCGGACACTGGGCCGCGCCTCCGGCCCTGAGCACCGTATCGCCGAACTCGCTGCCGCCCACCGACGCTCGGCGATGGCGACGCTGCGCATCGCATTCCTGTCGGCATTGGTGCTCGAATTGCTGGCCACGCTGGGCGTGGCGCTGATCGCAGTCGGTATCGGTCTTCGCCTGGTGTTCGGCGAAATGACCCTGACCACGGGTTTGACGGTCCTACTGCTGGCACCGGATGTCTACTGGCCGCTGCGTCGGATCGGGGTGGAATTCCATGCCGCCCAAGATGGTAGAACCGCCGCCGACAAGGCGTTCGCGCTCATCGGCGAACCGACCAAAGCAACGACGCGAACCCGGACAGCAGTCGCGCGGGGCGGACAAATCCGCCTCGAAAAACTCAGTGTGGCCGGCCGAGACGGCAACTCACCGTGCAATCTCAGCGCGGCGATCGAACCCGGCCGAGTGACGGTGCTGACCGGACGAAATGGCGCAGGCAAGAGCACCACCCTTCAGGCAATCGCCGGACTCACCATTCCGTCATCGGGCCGAGTCACCGTGGTCGGAATCGACGTCGCCGACCTGGACCTCGCCGCTTGGTGGCGCCAGTTGTCCTGGCTACCGCAACGCCCGGTGTTGGTCCCGGGCACCGTCGGTGAGAACCTGGCCCTGCTCGGCGAGCTGGAGGATATTGAAAACGCCTGCACTGTATCTGGATTCGACTCCGTGCTGGCCGAGTTGCCCGACGGGATGCATACCGTGCTCGGGGGCGGAGGCGTCGGGCTGTCACTGGGGCAGCGGCAACGACTGGGCCTCGCCCGGGCACTCGGTTCGGCAGCCGCGGTGCTGCTGCTCGACGAGCCCACCGCGCACTTGGACGCCCACACCGAAGACCGGGTGCTGCGGGCCATCGTCGAGCGTGCACGCGCCGGTGCGACCGTGGTGGTCGTCGGCCACCGCGAGCCCGTTATCGCCATCGGTGACCAGGTTGTCGAAGTAGTGTCGGACGGTCAGGTGCGCTATGCGCCCGCCTGATCCGCTGCTGGCCGCCTCGAGCCTGCTGCGCCCTCGCCTGCCTCGGGTCCTGGCGGCCATTGCGCTGGGGGTGATGTCGCTGGGTAGCGCGCTGGCGCTGGCCGGGGTTTCGGCATGGCTGATCACGCGGGCCTGGCAGATGCCGCCCGTGCTGGACCTATCGGTCGCGGTCGTGGCGGTACGCACATTCGCGATTTCGCGGGGCGTGCTGCATTACTGCGAGCGACTGGCCACCCACGACACCGCGCTGCGCGCGGCAGGCACTGCCCGGGCGCAGATCTATCACCGCCTGGCCCACGGACCGGCTGCGGCCGCCGTTCGGCTGCACAGCGGTGAGCTGGTGGCGCGCGTGGGCGCTGACGTCGACCAACTGGCCGACGTGCTGGTCCGTGCCCTGGTACCGATTGGCGTCGCGGCGGTGCTGGCGCTGGCGGCGACTGTCGCTGTCGCGGTCATTTCGCTGCCGGCCGCCACAGTACTGGCGATCTGCCTGCTCATCGCCGGCGTTGTGGCCCCCCGGCTTGCCGGCAGAGCTGCCGCAGCCCAGGAAGAGATTGCCCGGCAACATCATTCCGAGCGCGACACCTCGGCCATGATCGCCCTCGAACACGCGCCCGAGCTTCGTGTCGCCGGCGTGCTTCCTGATGTCATCGCCGAATCGCAATGCCGCCAGCATGCTTGGGGTGACGCACTAGACGCCGCCATCAGACCGGCAGCTGTCGCCGAGGCTGTGCCGACCGCCGCGATCGGGGCCAGTGTGCTCGGCGCGGTGGTGGCCGGGATCGGGTTGGCGTCCACGGTCGCGCCCACCACACTGGCCGTCCTGATGTTGTTGCCACTGTCCGCGTTCGAGGCGATGACTCCATTACCGGCCGCCGCCGTTCAGTTGACGCGGTCGCGGATCGCCGCGCGTCGCTTGCTCGATTTGGCTCCGGTCGACCCCCCGGCTGAGCCCATGGAGTCGCCGCCACGGCCTGTCGGCACCGGGCGGTTATCCGCGGATGTCTGTTCCGGTCACGCAGATTCGGCTCGGTCGACTCAGGTGAGGCTTGACCTGCCGCCGGGCGCCCGGCTGGCGGTCACCGGCGCCAGCGGTTCCGGTAAGACGACGCTGCTGATGACACTCGCCGGACTAGTGCCTCCCTTGCACGGCAAGGTAACGCTGGACGAAACCGACCTGAGCCGGTTCGACCAGCGTGAATTACACAGCGCTGTCACCTTTTTCGCTGAGGACGCGCACATCTTCGCCACCACCGTCCGAGACAACCTACTGGTTGTCCGTGGAGACTGCCGGGACGACGAGCTGGCGGCGGCGCTGGACGCGGTCGGGCTCAGCGGATGGCTCGCCAATTTGCCCGAGGGTCTGTCGACGATGTTGACCGGTGGCGCGCAAGCGGTCTCGGCCGGCCAGCGCAGGAGGTTGCTGCTGGCCCGGGCGGTGCTCTCGCCCGCCCGGATAGTGTTGCTCGACGAGCCCACCGAGCACCTCGACGCGATCGACGCCCAGCGGGTGCTATGTGATCTGTTGGCCGCCGACTCCGCGCTGATGTCCGGCGACCGGACGGTAGTGGTGGCCACTCATCACTTGCCCAGAGGCCTTCGCTGTCCCGAACTACGCATCGAGTAGGCGCGAGTACCGTGGCTTCGAGGTCCTGCAACCGCTCAGAGGTGTCGCCGGCGCGGCATGAACTCCAGCGTCAACAACACGAACACCAAGGGGACTAACTGCGTCATCGATATCAGCGCATAGCGCCGGGCGTCCGTCGCGTGAAACTTGCGCACATACCGGTACAACGACTCGAGTGCGATCAACGGGTCGAGGACATGGATCAACCGGTAGAAGATGCGCTGCACCCAACCGCGATTCTTGTCGTCGAAGATCTCCGGGAACGCCGCGAAGGAAAGTGATACCCGCTGCGCCCCAGCATCTTTGCCGGCCGTGATCATGTCGATGCTCAGCCGTTCGTCGATCCCGTTGGGGGCCCCGCGGCGACGCCACGGCACGTCAAGGCTGATGTCGGTACCGCCGCCTGCGGTCGCGTACCGGTGGAAGCCCTGTACCTTCCCCGAGGCATCTCTGGCGATAATCAGCTGTATTCCGGGAAATCGGCCCTCCAGAACCCCGTCGAGGTTCATGTAGAAACCGCGGGCGGTATGGGCCCCGCGTGCTGACGCTCGCACCACGTCAGTCAGTTCGGCCAGCCGCTTATCGTCGAGTTCCTGCTCTGCCACGATCTCTGTCGTGATGCCGGAGTTGTGGGTCCGCTTTACCGCCTGGCGCAGATTGCGGAACTTGCGCCCCACCATGTCGAAGCCGGACACGTCGACGACGACGTCGCGGCCGATCGGTATTGCCCG
>DATIOT010000281.1:0-6927 GCA_035472875.1 Mycobacterium sp. | reverse complement strand
CCAGCGATCAGGTACAGCACTGTGGCGTTCGGGACGAAATGCGAGAGGTCCATCGACGCACCCGCGACAGTGCTGAACAAGATAAGCAACACGAGGTGGGTGATCACCTGCACCGATTGCTGCAGCGCCACCGCCGCGGTGGCTCGCAGTGCGGACAGACCGCTCTTCTGCAGGACCCGGGTGCTGAGCGCGAGTCCGCCGACGCCGGCCGGGGTAGTGGTTGCGGCAAAAGTGTTGGCCACCTGCGCGATTGATAGCTTCCAGAAACTCACCGTTCCATCGGTGCAGGCCCACAATGCGGCCGCCGCGCCAACATAGGTCAATGACGACACCGTCAAGCCCAGCAGCGCCCACCACCAGTTCGCGGTTCTGAGTTCGGAGAAGAACGTCGGCACGGTGCTGATGAATGGATACGCGACATAGACCAGCGCACCGAGCAGCACCAGCTGAATGACCTGGCTGCGGGTGTACCGCGTGATGGTTTCGGTCTTGATCTGATCGGCACCGGTTTGGTGTTTGACTTCGGCGCGGGTACCCGAGATAACAGCACCAGCGTCAGGTATTGATTGCCGAATACGTTTTGGTACAGCGGATTTGGTGAGTCTGCGGGATGCGGTCAGGATGCTGTCTTTACCGAACGTGTCGATCGCCACGCTCACCGCGGACTTTGGGTCGTACAGCGATGCCGTCGTCACCAGCAGTTGGGCAAGGTCGGACTGGATCTGGGCGTCGGTGGCGCCGTACTCGGCGCTACCGAACCCGCCGAACAGCACGGCGCCGTCGGACACCGTGATCTCATTGCTGCGTAAGTCGCCGTGCGAGATCTGATGGTCGTGCAGGGCCCGCAGCGATTCCCACACCCGGTCAACCGGTGTCGTGTCCACGCATTCGTCGAGGTGAACTCCGCGAACGGGCCAGTGCGCGTACAACATCCATCCGCGGTCGAGTTCGGCGACGGCGATCGTCGACGTGTTGGCTAGGCCCAGGTCACCGATGGCAATGGCCATCAGCGCGCGGTGCTCGACGGCACGGCGCATGGAAGCCTGCAGGGGTGCGGTCTCGGAGCCGCGCAACCTCAGCTTCCGCCACAGCTGACGCAGTGCACCGCCGCTGCGTTGGTGCGGGCCGAACAACTCGACGAGGGCTGTATTGGAGGACGAATCGCCGTCGTTGCAGGCCGCCGAAAGAATGAGCGGCCCGCGTCCGGCCGGCCGGACCACCTTGAGCCCGGACACCATGCAGCCGCGTTTGGCCATCGCGCGCACCGCGCCATCCAGCGGCACCTCGAGGGCCGGAGTGCCGACGACCAGAACCACCAGCGCGCCGACGAACCAGCCCACCGCCAGGCCGAGCAGGGAGCGGGCCGGGACTATCGCGCTGATGAACAAGTGAATCGGCACGAAGGCCAGCAGCAGCGTCCACCACCAGTGCCGCCAGCGCGCGGGAAGCCAGGGACCCGATACGGTCAGCACTGCCGCTAGCAATGCGATCCATCGCGGGTCGTCCAGGATCTGGGCCAACGCGGTGTGCAGCCGCTGGGAAAGGTCAAAGTGCCATCGGGGGGCCGCGATGCCGTTGCCGCCGATCGAGAGGGGGAGCACCGCGAGGAGCCCGGCGGCGGCGTAGGCGCCGAGCAGTTTCCACTGCCGGGCGACGATCAAACCGATCAGGATCGCGAACGGCAGCGTCAGAATCGCAATGCCGTACGCCAGATATACGAGATCGGATTGGGTGGGGGTCAGCACACCGACGATCTCGGAGATCGATCTTTCCAGCGCAACCCACTGCGGGCGGGTGATCAGCGAACCGGTGATCACGATCGCGAAGAAGACCGCGGCGGCGCCCAGGCGCAGGATGTCGTTGGTCCGCCGGGTCAGTGGTTGGAGCAGCCTGCCGGAAACGGTGATCTCGCGCCCGTCAACTCGCATGTTTAACGATCCTTCGGATCGGCCCCGGCGCCGCGTGGTCAGCGGCTCGCCGTCAACTTAACCGGAAACCCGATTCCTGGACAGCTCGCTCACACCTGGCGCGCGTACGGTCGATAGGTAGGCGTGCTATCGAATGATGAGGAGACGAGGGTGGCGAGAACCGACAACGACAGCTGGGAGATCACCGAGAGTGTGGGTACGACGGCGCTGGGCGTCGCGGCGGCCCGGGCCGCGGAAACCGAGAGTGAGAGCCCACTGATCAGCGACCCGTTCGCGCGGGTGTTCCTCAACGCCGCAGGAGACGGCATGTGGAACTGGTTCGCGGCACCCGACCTGCCCGCCGAGATCACCGAGGCCGAACCCGACCTGAAGCTGCGGATGCAGGGAATGGTCGACTACATGGCCTCCCGGACGGCGTTCTTCGACCAGTTCTTCCTCGATGCCACCTGCGACGGTGCGCGCCAAGTGGTGATTTTGGCGGCAGGGTTGGACTCTCGGGCGTGGCGGCTGCCGTGGCCGGATGGCACCACGGTCTATGAACTCGACCAGCCCCGGGTGCTGGAATTCAAGTCATCGACGCTACGGGAAAGCGGCGCTGAGCCGACCTGCAAGCTGGTCAATGTTCCCGTCGACTTGCGCCATGACTGGCCGGCCGCCTTGCAGGAGGCCGGTTTTGACCCCTCGGCGCTGAGTGTGTGGTCGGCCGAGGGGCTGTTGCCGTTTCTGCCCGCGGCCGCTCAGGAGCTCCTGTTCGAGCGCGTTCAGGCGCTGAGTGCCCGCGGCAGCCGGATTGCCGTGGAGGCACCCGGACCCGACTTCCTCGACGAGGACGCCCGCGCGAAGCAGCGTGAGACGATGCAGCGGGTGCGCGATCTGATGGCGAAACTGGAGCCGGAACGTGAAATCCCCGAAGTCCAAGATCTGTGGTACTTCGAGGAGCGCGAAGACGTCGCCGACTGGTTTCGTCGCCACGGCTGGGACGTGACGACGCGGCCGGCCGAGGAGCTGATGGCCGGCTACAACCGCAGGCCACCGCAGGACATCGAAGGCGCCGCCCCACAGACCCGATTCGTGGCGGCCGAGCAGGCGGGGAGGAAATGAGCGTGACCAGGACCGATAACGACAGCTGGGAGATCACCGAGAGTGTGGGTGCGACGGCGCTGGGTGTGGCCGCGGCGCGCGCGGCAGAAACCCGCAGTGAAAATCCGTTGATCCGGGATCCGTTCGCGCAGGTTTTCCTCGATGCCGTCGGCGACGGAGTGTGGAACTGGCATTCCGCACCGCAGCTGCCGGCCGAGCTGATCGAAGCCGAACCCGAATTGCCGCTGCAAATGCAGGCGATGGTCAGCTATATGGCTTCGCGGACAGCGTTTTTCGACCAGTTCTTCCTGGACGCCACTCGTGCGGGCATCCGCCAGGCGGTGATTCTGGCGGCGGGTCTGGACTCGCGCTCGTGGCGGCTGCCGTGGCCGGACGGCACCACGGTCTACGAACTCGACCAGCCCAGGGTGTTGGAGTTCAAATTGTCGACGTTGACCGACCACGGGTCAGAGCCTGCCTGCAACCGCGTCGCTGTCCCGGTGGACCTGCGTCAGGACTGGCCGAGGGCGTTGCAACAGGCGGGTTTTGACCCGTCGGCGCCTAGCGTCTGGTCGGCCGAAGGGCTGATGCCGTATTTGCCGGCCACGGCCCAAGAGTTGCTGTTCGACCGTGTGCAGGGCCTCACCGTCGCCGGCAGCCGGGTCGCTGTGGAGGCGCTGGGACCGAAGTTTCTCGACCCTGACTTTCGTGCGAAGCGTCGTGAGCGGATGGATCGGATTCGTGCGTTGATGGCCGATGTGGACCCGCGGCGTGAGATCCCCAGGACCGATGAGCTGTGGTATTTCGAGGAGCGCGAAGACGTAAGTGACTGGTTCCGTCGCCATGGCTGGGACGTGACGGTTACGCCGTCCGACAAGCTGATGGCCGGCTATGGCCGAAGTGCCCCTAAAGAGGTCGAGGACGAAGTTCCAGGCAACTTGTTCGTGGCTGCACAGCGGACTTAGCGGATGTGTTCGTGGTGCCCGGCTACGAGCGACAAAGCGACAAACCCCTCCTCGGCCGGCGTCGAGCAAGCGCACTGCGCTCAGCGTGTACTTAGCGATTGTCGACCAATTGACTCGTTGAACGATTCATTTCGCCGAAGTAGATCCTTTCGTCGGCGAGCCTGATCGGCGCCATTTTTGGTATCCACGCCGCGCCGCGAACGCGCCCACGATGGCGCTCACGCACCACACCACTATCGCCGAATATGCCAACGGCGACGACAGATTCCCGATCGAGGCGCCCAGCGCGGTGTAAGCAAATGCCCGCGGCGCCGAACCGATGAACGAACCAACTGCCATCTGCCACAACGGCACTCCGAACGCCCCGAACGCATAGGAGGCGAGCGCATCCGATATGCCGGGGATGAATCGCTGACCCACAACCGCCCACAGTCCGCGCCGTTCGATCAACCCGTCGATGCGGTCGGCGCGTTTCGGCCCCAGTAGCGCCCGCGCGCTGTCTCGGCCAGCCCGGCGTCCGATGCCACTCGCAACCAGCGCGGTGCCCACCGCCGCGCCCAGTGTCACGAAGATCCCCAGGATCGGGCCGAACAGCATTCCGCTGCCCGCGGCCAGAATCGAGCCCGGCACGAACAACGCGCCAAGAAGGGCCGAAACCACGACGTAGGCCAGCGGCGCAACCGGCCCCGTCGCCGAGACCGCGCGCCGCATTTCCTCGACGTCGATGACTCGCGCGACAGCTACCAGGTAGAACATTCCGACTAGGAAGCCGGCGAACACCCCGAGCCGCACGATGTGGCGTCGTCGGGGTGTCGGTGCGGAACCGTCGTTATCGGCCATGCTGACCGCGATTCTTCCGCACCCGGCGCATCTCGATCGTCGCCACCTTGCCGTGCGTACGAACACGTGCCGTGGGCTACGACAACAAAGGCAACGGTTTGGTCATCTACAAGCCGCTGGCCCGGCGAAACGTCCCATGGCAATTCCCAGCTAGCGCTTCAACATTCGTGCTAGGACGGGTAAGGCCAACGGAGTCGGTACGAACCGGGACGACCCCAGGGTGAGTCGCACGTGCGGTCCCCCCGGGACGACGGACCCGCGGCCACGGTCGGCGGCTTTGAGCGCGTCGGCGACTACCCGCTCGGCGGGAACCTGGGCGAATGCCGGTAGCCGGTTCACCAGGTAATCGGCGTCGTTGGTCGCCTGAAACTCCGTCGGCACTGGGCCGGGACAAACCGCGGTAACCGTGACACCCGTGCCGGCGACCTCGGCGTTCACTGCCTCCGACAACCACAGCACATAGGCCTTGGCGGCGGCGTAGCCGGCGTTGTACGGCGCTGGCTGGAATCCCGACACCGAGGACAGGTTGATGATCGCGCCTCGACCGCGATCGACCATGCCCGGCAAAAAGCGCAGCATCAGGTCCGCCACCGCCTCGACATCGACGCGCAGCATCTGCAGTTCCTTGTCCCGACCTTCGGCGCCGAACTTCGTGTAGATGCCCATACCCGCGTTGTTCACCAGCAGGTCGACGCGTGCGCCCATTTCGTCGATACGTGCGGCCAGTCGGTCTCGGTCCTGCGGGATCGCGAGGTCGGTACCAATCGCGACGGCGTGCTTGTCGCCGCCCAGTTCCATGCACAGCTTTTGCAGCCGGTCCTCTCGGCGTGCGGTGACGACGATGCGGTAGCCGCGGGCCACGAGTTGCCGGGCGAATTGCTCGCCGATGCCTGAGGATGCGCCGGTGACCAGGGCGACCGAGCCTGCCGATGGTGGCGGAAGTGTCATGTAGGGCGAGCCTAGGTGGCCCGGGGTCCCATCGCAAGACTTGCGATCGAATAGCGCTGTGCTGCAAGGCTTATCCCGCCGGGATGCGCGCTCCGAGCGACGGTGCCTGCAGCCCCAGCCGTAGCCCACTGGCGCGAACCGCCCGACGTCCGATCGCAGCCCGTACCGAGGCCTCACAGCCCGCTACCCGCACCTTGGCCTTCGCTCGGGTCACTGCGGCTTGAAACTGGTCTGACCACTTGACGTCTGACCTATTACCAGCCACACTGAGCGCATGGCGCTGCAGCCGGTGAAACGTCGATCGGTGCCTGAAGAGGTTTTTCAGCAGGTCGCTGCCGATGTGCTCAGTGGGGAGATGCAGCCTGGTGAGGCCTTGCCCAGCGAGCGCCGGTTGGCAGAGGTCCTCGGAGTATCCCGGCCCGCTGTCCGCGAGGCGCTCAAGCGGCTTTCGGCGGCCGGTCTAGTCGAGGTGCGCCAAGGCGGCGTCACCACCGTGCGTGACTTCCGACAGCACGCCGGCCTGGACCTGCTGCCCCGGTTGCTGTTTCGCAATGGCGAGCTCGACGTGTCTGTTGTCCGCAGCATCCTCGAGGCCCGGCTGCGCAACGGTCCGAAGGTCGCGGAACTGGCGGCCGAGCGGCACGGACCTGAGTTGGCTGAATTGCTCGAGGATTCGCTGCGCGCGCTGGGAACCGAGGAAGATCCGAACGAGTGGCGACGCCACGCGCTCACGTTCTGGGATCATGTGGTCGACAGCGCCGGTTCGATCGTGTTCCGGTTGATGTACAACGCATTTCGCGATGCTTATGAGCCGGCGCTTGCTGTGCTGGCCACGGCCATCACCGCTGAGGTTAACCGTCCGGATGCCTACCGGAAATTGGCCGACGCGATCTGCGCTGGTGATCCCCCCGCAGCGAAGAAAGCCGCCCAAGACTTACTCGAACGCGCGAACACAACGTTGATGGCCGTACTCGACAGCCCAGGGAATCGACGATGAACTCTTCAACGGAGCGAATGGTCGTGGGCGACTGGCGGATCACTGACACGCTGATCTCGGCAGAGTTGGCGGAGCGCGGTTATGCCAGGGGGCTATGCCGATGACCACCGCCACCGTGATCACCAGTTATCTCCGGGCCCAGATCCAGCCCGGGGTCGACGCGGTCGGC
>DATIOT010000280.1:0-15415 GCA_035472875.1 Mycobacterium sp. | reverse complement strand
CGGGCTGCACCTGGACAGTGCGGCCTGTTCGCGCCAGAGTTTCGCGGTGATCGACGCGACCGCCCAGCACGCGCGCTACGAGGCCGAAGTCGGCGGATATGTCGCGGCTGAGGCCGCCACACCCCTTCTCGACGCCGGACGCGCCGCGTTCGCCGCACTGAGCGGAATGGCCGACGGCGAAGTGGTGTACACCACCGGCTCACTGAACGCACTGGATCTGCTGCTGGGTAGCTGGCCGGCAGACCGCCGGACACTGGCCTGCCTGCCCGGCGAATATGGCCCCAACCTGGCCGTGATGGCCGCCCACGGATTCGATCGCCAGCTGCTGCCGACCCTTGCGGATGGCCGGGTGGCACTCGACGACGCAGCGTTTGCCCTGGAGTCCGATCCGCCCGATTTCGTCCACCTGACCACGGTGGCCAGCCATAGCGGTGTGGTGCAACCGCTGTCGATGATCGCCCAACTCTGCGGCGAATTGGGGTTGCCGCTAGTCGTTGACGCCGCTCAGGCGCTGGGCCAGGTGGACTGCGCGGTGGGTGCCGATGTGACCTATTCGTCGTCGCGCAAGTGGATCGCCGGGCCTCGCGGTGTGGGCTTTCTCGCCGTCCGACCTGACCTGATGGAGCGGTTGCGTCCGAGGCTGGCGCCACCGGAGTGGGCCCCGAAATCGGGGTCGCCGACGGTAGCCCAACAACTTGAATTCGGCGAAGCCAATATCGCTGCGCGAGTGGGGTTTTCGGTGGCATTGGGTGAACACTTGGCGTGTGGGCCCGAGGCGGTGCGCGCACGTTTGGCTGAGCTCGGCGCCATCAGCCGGACGGCGCTGGCCGATGTGCCCGGGTGGGCGGTGGTCGAGGAGGTCGAAGAGCCGAGTGCGATCACCACACTGGCCCCGGTCGATGGTGCCGACCCGCGAGCGGTGCGGGCATGGTTGCTCACGGAGCGACGGATCCTGACCACTTACGCCGGGGTGGCGCGTGCGCCTTTAGAGATGACCGCGCCGGTGCTGCGGATCTCGCCGCACGCCGACACCACTGGCGATGACCTATCGAACTTCGCCGAAGCGCTGATCGCCGGCACAGCTGCGACGGCCGCGTAGGTCGATTCGCCGAGCGTCACGCCAGCGTGACGCTCGATGCCGGTGCCGGGTGTCGCAGCTACTGGGCCTCAGCCGGACTTGTGTGCCGTCAGCAGGTAGGCGGGAAGCTTCATCCGGCCCTTGTCATCGCGGTCGTGGGGTGGAAATTCGAACGGCGCGTTGCTGACCTCGGGCATATTCGCGTGGATATAGGCGGGCCGAATTTCGTCGATCTCCCAGTACTTGCTTACCGCGGCGCGTAACTCGTCCTCGTCGACTTGATTCGGCTTCGGGTCCATTTCGGCGGGGAAGGCGCCCTTGGCGAACACCAGCACGTAATAGCTGGCGCCCGGCGCCGCTGCGCGGTGTACCGAGCGCAGGTAGCCGTCGCGGGCTTCGACCGGCAGCGAGTGAAACAGCGTGCTGTCGACCACCGTGGAGAACCGTTCGTCGTAGCCGGTAAACGAGGTGATGTCAGCCTGCACGAAGTTGGCGGTGGCCAAGCCGCGTTCGGCAGCCGCTTTGGTTGCCGCCGCGATAGCGGTGGGCGTGAGATCGACGCCGACCACGGTGTAGCCCTCGGCGGCCAGCGCCAACGACAGCTCGGCGAGCCCGCAGCCGGCGTCCAGCACGTCGCTGCGAAATTTACCGGCCGCCATCAGTGCTGCTAGTTCGGGCTGCGGCTCACCGATATTCCACGGCGGCGGACCCTCGAACTCCCCCTGTTCTCGGTACACACTGTCCCAGTCCAATATTTCGGGTGACATAGTCCCCAACGTACGCGCGGTTAGGACTGCCAGGTGTGTACCGGCTCGTTGGCGTGCATGTGCTCGCAGTACCGGCGCAGCATCTCGGCCAGTGCCGCGGGCCGCGTCATCCCGCCGTCCTCCAGGGCCCGCACCGTGGACACCTGCCAGCTCGCGCCGTTGCGGCCGGTCCTGGCGCGGCCCTCGATGACACCGAGAAACCGGTCGCGAACCTCAGCGTCGACACCCCACCGGCGCAGGCCTTCGTCGGCTATCGGAAGCAATGTGTTCAACACCAATTCCCGCGCGGTTACTTCGCCCAGGCCTGGCCACTGCAGTCGGGCATCCATGCCGTAGCGGGCCGCTTTGACGAAATTGGAATGCGCCGCAGCGAAACTCATCCTGGTCCACAGCGGGTCTTCCTCTTCGGACAAGCTGCGCAGCATGCCGTAGTAGAAGGCCGAGTTTGCCAGCATGTCAACGACGGTCGGCCCAGCAGGCAACACCCGGTTCTCCAGCCGCAGGTGCGGGCGCCCGTCGACGACGTCGTACACCGGCCGGTTCCACCGGTACACAGTGCCGTTGTGCAGGCGTAGTTCGGACAGCTTAGGAATGCGTCCGGCGGCCAGCTCGGTGACCGGATCCTCGTCGGACAACTCAGGCAGCAGGGACGGGAAGTAGCGGATGTTCTCTTTGAACAGGTCGAGGACTGAGGTGATCCAACGTTCGCCGAACCACACCCGCGGTCGCACACCCTGGGTCATGAGCTCCTCGGGTCGGGTATCAGTGGACTGGGTGAACACTTCGATACGGGTTTCCGACCACAGCTGATGACCGAAAAAGTAGGGTGAATTCGCGCCCAGCACCAGCTGCGGGCCGGCCAGCACCTGTGCCGAATTCCAGTGGGCTGCGAAATCCCCCGGCGCTACCTGCAAATGCAATTGCATGCTGGTGCAAGCGGATTCGGGAGCAATGGACGCGGCGCTCCAGCTCAACGGCTCTGGGCCGGCAATGTTGATCGGAATGTCCTCGCCACGGGCGCTGAAGATCGAGTCGTTGAGGGCCGCGTACCGCGTTGACTCGCTCATCCAGCCGTCGTCGAGGTGTTCGGGCATCAGCGTCGGCAGGATGCCGATCATCACGATATGGGCACCGCCGGAGTTGGCCTTGATCTCTGCGTCGTTAAGGCTGGCCCGCACGTCTGCCTCCAGGTCAAGGGCGGTATGTCCGGGCAGTGGCCGGGGTGGCACATTGAATTCGATGTTGTAGGCGCCTAATTCGCTCTGGTAAGCCGGATCTGCGATGGCATCCAGCACGAACCGATTCGACATGGCCGGCTGATAGTCGGCATCGACAAGGTTGCATTCGATCTCCATGCCGGTAAGCCGCCGGCCGGAATCGAAGCGTGACTGCGCAAGCATCGTCTCGAAGACGTCCAGACACAGCTGCACCTTGCGCCGGTATTCCCGCCGCTGCGCGCGGTCATACGTGGTGCGCTTGACCTCTTCGCCCACAAAGCCGATGCAACAGGCTTACCGGCGGTAACGCAAGGGTGATCGGGTGTCTCGCGCTGTCGACCGGGCGCCCGATCGGGCGCGAGTCGGGCCGGTTACCTGCCGATCCGGCGACGGGGTAGACCATCATGGACGATGACATGACGTGTCACAGTTAACGCCCGGAGGAGAGCAGTTGGCCGAGTTCGTCGCCGCCATCGACCAGGGCACCACCAGCACCCGCTGCATGATTTTCGATCACGACGGTGCCGAAGTGGCTCGCCACCAGCTTGAGCACGAGCAGATCCTGCCCCGCGCGGGATGGGTGGAGCACGATCCGGTCGAGATTTGGGAGCGCACGTCTTCGGTTGTGATGTCGGTGCTTAACCGATCCAATCTGTCACCTGAAGACATTGCCGCGCTGGGAATTACGAACCAACGCGAGACCACTCTGGTATGGAATCGGCACACCGGACGTCCCTATTACAACGCGATTGTCTGGCAAGACACCCGCACCGACCGGATCGCGTCGGCGCTGGACCGAGACGGTCGCGGTGATGTGATCCGGCAAAAGGCGGGCCTGCCGCCGGCGACCTATTTCTCCGGCGGGAAGCTGCAATGGATCCTCGAAAACGTCGACGGGGTGCGCGAGGCCGGTGAAAACGGCGACGCTCTCTTCGGCACCCCCGACACCTGGGTGCTATGGAATCTGACCGGCGGTCCGCGCGGCGGTGTGCACGTCACCGATGTCACCAACGCCAGCAGGACCATGCTGATGGACTTGGAAACGCTGGACTGGGACGACGAGCTGCTGTCGTTCTTCGCCGTCCCCCGCGCGATGTTGCCGGCGATCGCGCCGTCGTCGCCGCGGCAACCCTACGGTCTCACGTTGGACAGCGGGCCCGTCGGCGGCGAAGTGCCGATCACCGGGGTTCTCGGTGATCAGCACGCGGCCATGGTCGGTCAGGTATGTCTGGCCGCGGGTGAGGCGAAAAACACTTACGGCACAGGCAATTTCCTGCTGCTCAATACCGGCGAGACGATCGTGCGATCGAAAAACGGCCTGCTGACCACCGTCTGCTACCAGTTCGGGAACGCCAAACCCGTATACGCGCTTGAGGGTTCGATCGCGGTGACCGGCTCGGCGGTGCAGTGGCTCCGTGATCAGCTGGGCATCATCAGCGGCGCTGCGCAAAGCGAGTCGCTGGCCCGGCAAGTCGCCGACAACGGCGGGGTATATTTCGTCCCGGCGTTTTCCGGTTTGTTCGCCCCGTACTGGCGATCCGATGCCCGCGGCGCGATCGTGGGGCTGTCGCGATTCAACACCAACGCGCACCTGGCTCGCGCGACGCTGGAGGCGATCTGTTACCAGAGCCGCGATGTGGTGGACGCCATGGCAGCAGATTCCGGTGTGCGCCTCGAGGTGCTGAAAGTCGATGGCGGTATCACCGAAAACGAGCTGTGCATGCAGATTCAGGCCGATGTGCTGGGCGTGGACGTGGTACGGCCGGTGGTCGCCGAGACCACCGCGCTGGGCGCCGCCTACGCGGCCGGTCTGGCGGTCGGGTTCTGGGCCGATCCGTCCGACCTGCGGGCCAACTGGCAAGAGGACAAAAGATGGACGCCGACGTGGGACGACGACGAGCGTGCCGCGGGATACGCGGGCTGGCGTAAGGCGGTGCAGCGGACCCTGGATTGGGTCGACGTGTCGTAGGTATCGGCTGGGGTGACCGTGCGTGAAAATGCCCGCCGACATAGTGCCGGCGGGCATTTCACTGGCGGTCAGTCCTCGCCGAGGATGCCGTAGACCTCGCGCCGCGCATTGTTGAGGATCTCAACGACGCGCTGCTGCTGGTCAGCGGTGGCGGTGTAAGCCGATTGCGCGACCGCGCCGAACAACTGGCCCATGGCCGCCCGCAGGTTGATGTGGCCCGGATCGGCGCCTTCGGCGATCTGGTCCCACGGCGGGGTCTCGATCTTCTCGGCTGCCGCGCGTCCCTCGGCGGTCAGCTCGAAAAGCTTCTTGCTGCCGTCGGTTTCGCTTGCGGTGATCAGGCCTTCGTCGTGCAGCAGCTGCAGCGTCGGGTACACCGACCCGGGGCTGGGCCGCCAGATTCCGTTGCTGCGTTCGGCGATCCGCTGGATCATTTCGTAGCCGTGCATGGGCCGCTCGGCCAGCAGCGTCAGAATGGCCGCCCGCACGTCGCCGCGGCGTCCGCGGCCGTGTCCGCCGCGACGCCATCCGCCGCGGCGGCCGCCTGGGCCGAAGCCGAAACCGAACCCCGGACCGAAGTCCGGTCCGAAGCCAGGTCCGAAGCCGGGGCCGAAGCCTTGGTCGCCGGCGTGTTCGCGGAGGTGTTCGCGGAATTCCCGTCGGGCCTGCCGCCTGGCGTCGTGCAGGGCACGCCGCTGCACGGGGCCGGGGCCGGGGCCCAAGCCGAAGCCTGGCCGGCCGGCGAATGGTCCGTCGGGGGGAGTGAATGGGTTGCTCATCGTCTGTAGTCCTTACGTCTGTTGGGGTAGCGCACTGGTTGTGCGCTTTGGAATATCACGATATATCGGAAACTAACGCGATGCAACGAAATATTCCCATGCGGCTTGCTGACAACGCGTCCTGGGGATTTGACCTGCGGAAAGGCAGAACTGCGCGGATTCGCCCAACGTTGGCACGACGGCCCTGTTTGCATCCGAAAGTCGACGGGTAGCACCTGACTGATGAACGCTAATAACTCGAACGTGACGTTCGACAGCGGAAGCCAACGCGCAACCGGACCCGCGCAGGGCGAAAGCCGTGGTCGCCACGTTTGGCCATGGGTCAACTGGGGGTTGGCGCTGTCGACGGTGCCGGCTGCCGCGATCGTGATGCTCTTCGCGCTTGGCGCTGTGATGAGCAGCGATAGCTGCAGTGACCGCAGTTGCCCGAACTTGGGCCGCGGGGGGATTGATTTCGGCTTCGCTTTCTACGGGGCACCCGCGGTGGCGGTGGTCGTCATCCTGATCTCGTTTTTCACCGCCAAGCGCCGCGGCGGCATCGTAGTTCCGCTGTGCGGATGGGCACTGTTGATTGCTGACGTCGCCGTCATGGCGGCTACCGTCTCCGGCTAGCGCGGGAATCAACGAGGCGGCGAGAAGCCGCCGGCTTGTGGCCCCTGCTGCGGCCAAGGAGCAGGCTGTGCCTGCGGTTGGGGCCACGGCGCAGGCCAGCCAGATGGCGCGGGAGACTGAGGGCCGGCCGGTGGCGGTCCGGATAGCCACGGTGCCGGTCCGGCCGGCGGCCAGGGCACAGGTCCCATCGGTGGCGGCGTCGCAGGCATGGTGGGGCGGAGTCGCACAAGTTCGCGGCGGTGTCGTTCGGCAAGGACTGCGGCGAGCACCAGTTCCGGCGGGGCGCCGGGCGGCGGTGGCGGGGCAATACGGGACACTACTTCACCGGCGATGCGGTATGCCATCTGCTGGCGTAACTGGCGATCGAGTTGTGGTGCCCGGGAAAGGAATTGGCGCGCAACTTCGGCTTGGCCCGCGTTTAGGCCCGACAGTTGCAGCGACGACGCCCACCATGCCAGCGAAGGCGGCATCGTCGGCGGTGGCCCCGATCGGGGTCCGCGTTCACTGACTACGACTGTGCCGGCGAAGATGTCGCCGATACGTTTGGCCTTCGGCGACAATATGCTGCAGATGACGGCGGGGCTCCCCACGAACATCCATATCTCCACCACCGATGCCAGCGCACGAAACAGCACCTGCCGGAAGCGTTCTGGACCACCGTCATCGGACACCACTCGCAGGCCCATCACGATCTTGCCCACCGACCGCCCCCGCGTGGCGGTTTCGAATGTCAACGGATACCCGACCATCACCAGCACGGTGAAGATAATCAGGACGGCCGCGCTCAGCGCGGTGTCGAACTGAGTCAGGGTGGCTGCCCACAGCATCAGTCCGAGCACGTAGCAGACGAACATCACCGTGATATCGATCAGGGCGCCCACAGCTCGCACCGGCAACTGGGCGATCTGCACATCGAGCACCACCGCGTCCCCGGTCACCACCTCCGACATAACACCGAACGTACAGGTTTTATGGGTTCAACCGGCCGCACTCGGCTGCACCGAACTTGCGATTAGGCTGCCCAGGGTGGACGTCGACGCATTTGTGCTGACCCATCGCGGTACGTGGGACCGGCTGGACCAGTTGATCAAGAGGCGCCGGTCGCTGACCGGCGCAGAAGTCGACGAACTCGTCGAGCTCTACCAGCGAGTGTCCACCCATCTGTCGATACTGCGATCGGCGTCGTCGGATTCACTGATGATCGGCCGGCTCTCGAGTCTGATCGCGCGCGCCCGCTCCGCGGTTACCGGCGCACACGCACCGCTGAGCAGTGCGTTCACCCGGTTCTGGACGGTGTCTTTCCCGGTGGTTGCCTACCGTACGTGGCGATGGTGGCTGGGCACAGCGGTGGTGTTTTTCGCCGTCGTGGTGATCATCGCGTGCTGGGTGGCCGGCAACCCGGAGGTGCAGTCCGCCATTGGAACACCAACTGACATTGATGAATTGGCCAATCACGATGTCGCGTCGTATTACAGCGAGCACCCGGCTGCGGCGTTCGCTCTGCAAGTCTGGGTGAACAACTCCTGGGTTGCCGCCCAGTGCATCGCGTTATCCGTTGTGCTGGGTCTGCCGATCCCGATTGTGCTGTTCCAGAACGCCGCCAACACGGGAGTGATCGCCGGCCTGATGTTTCAGGCCGGCAAGGGCGGCATCCTGCTGGGCCTGCTGGCTCCGCACGGATTGCTGGAGTTGACGGCGGTATTCCTGGCCGCGGCCGCGGGGATGCGGCTCGGGTGGTCGGTGATATCGCCTGGAGACCGGCCACGTGGGCAAGTGCTTGCCGAACAAGGCCGTGCTGTGGTGTCGGTCGCTGTGGGACTGGTGGGTGTGTTGCTGGTATCCGGGTTGATCGAAGCATTGGTGACGCCGTCACCGTTGCCGACATTCGTTCGAGTCGGCATCGGAATCATCGCCGAGGTGGCGTTCTTGTCGTACATCGGGTACTTCGGCCGTCGCGCTGCGAAAGCCGGGGAGACTGGCGATATCGACGACGCGCCCGACGTGGTCCCAACCCGCTAAGCTGCGGCCGAAAGTTAAAGCCGCCCAGTCGCTTTCATTGCCAAATAGCGGTCGGCAAGGGCGGGCGCCAGTTCCGTGGGCGGGGCGTCGACGACGTCCACCCCGCTTTGGCGCAGCCGCGTCGCGATCGTGCGGCGGTCATTGCGGGATCGTTCGGCGGCCGCTGCGTCGTACACCGCGGCCGCATCGGAACGACCCGCGGCCATTTGGTCGACGCGCGGATCGGCGACCGCGGCGATTATCACATGGTGTTTGGACGACAACTGCGGTAGGACCGGCAGCAGGCCCTCGTCCAGAGCGGTTGCGTTGAGGTCGGTCAGCAGCACCACCAGCGATCGCCGCCGGGTGCGCCGCGCAATGGCGGCAACCATTGCACGCCAATCAGACTCGACAAGTGTCGGTTGCAGCGGGGCCATCGCCCCGACCAGCTGGGCAAGCAGCTCGGTGCGCGACGCGCCAAAGACGCCGGCCCGGCTTACCCTGTCGTGGGCGAGGAAGTCGACATGATCGCCGGCCCGCGACGCGAGTGCCGCCAGCAGCAATGCGGCGTCCATCGACCAGTCCAGTCGGGGCCACCCCGCGGGATCGGCGGCGGTCGGGTCGACACCTACACGGCCCGCCGCCATGCGTCCGGTATCGAGCACGATGACCACTCGCCGGTCGCGTTCCGGCCGCCAGGTGCGGACCATGACGTCGGCGCGACGTGCAGTTGCGCGCCAGTCGATCGAGCGGACGTCATCGCCGACGACATACTCGCGCAGCGAGTCGAATTCGGTTCCCTGTCCGCGTATCAGCGTGGGCAACAACCCGTCGATCTCCCGCAGCTTGGCAAGCCGGGACGGCAGGTGCTTGCGCGACAAGAACGGCGGCAGCACCCGGACTTGCCCGGGCACGGACTGAGAACGCTGCCGTCCCGCCAACCCCAGCGGCCCGATCGACCGGGCCGTGACCACAGCCGCGCGTTGGTCGCCGCGGCGAACCGGTCGCAGGACCGTGTGGACATGTTGGCTCTGTCCGGCCGCGATGTTGACGGCGTGAATTCGCGGCTGCGCGCGTGCGCTGGGTGGCCAGGCATCGCGGATCTGGCCACGGAAGCGGCGGCGGCCGTCGTTGTGGATCAGCAGGCCCGCATCCACCTGCTGGCCGAGCCGGGCCGAGCTGTTTGGTGAACGGATATAACGCAAAGTGCGGGTGCTGGCCGCCAACCCGATATCGATGACGACCACTATCGCCAGCGTCACCAGCAGCGCCACGAAAGCCGTTGCCGGCCAAGGTGACAGCGCGATCGGCAGGACGCAGATCAGCGCCGCCAAACCCGTGCGTCCGGTCAGGATCACTAGCGGGGCACCGGAACAGATGCCAGAATTCCATCGAGCACCCCATCGGGTGTGGCGCCTTCAAGCTCGGCTTCGGGGCGCAGCATCACCCGGTGCCGCACCGTGGGGCGAGCCATGGCCTTCACATCGTCGGGAGTGACATAGTTACGGCCGGACAGCCACGCCCAGGATCGGGCGGTGCCCAGCAGCGCCGTCGCCCCGCGCGGTGACACACCCAGCTGTAGCGCGGGGGAGGAGCGGGTGGCCCCGACGATGTCGACGATGTAGCCCAGCACCTCATCGGCGACCAGTACCTGTTGCACCGCTTGGCGGCCGGCCGCCAGCTCGGCCGGTCCGGCCACCGGCTTGATCGCTGACAGATCGCGGGGATCGAAGCCGTGTGCGTGCCGGCCGAGGATGGCGATCTCGGAGTCGCGCGCCGGCAGCGTCACGTTCAATTTGAGTAGGAACCGGTCCAGTTGGGCTTCGGGCAACTGGTAGGTGCCCTCGTATTCGATCGGGTTCTGCGTCGCGGCGACGATGAATGGGTCGGGCAACGGTTTGGGTTCGCCCTCCACGCTCACCTGACGCTCTTCCATCGCCTCGAGAAGCGCGGCCTGGGTCTTGGGCGGGGTGCGGTTGATCTCATCGGCCAGCAGAAGATTGGTGAAAACCGGACCCGGCCGGAACACGAACGCGGCGGTGCGCGCGTCGTACACCAGCGAACCGGTGACGTCGCCGGGCATCAGGTCGGGGGTGAACTGCACCCGCTTGAATTCCAATTGCAACGCGGCGGCCAGTGCTCGGACCAGCAGCGTCTTCGCCACTCCCGGAACACCTTCCAGCAGCACATGGCCACGACACAGCAGCGCGATCACCAGGCCACTGACAACCCCCTCCTGCCCGACTACGGCCTTGGCGAGCTCGGTGCGTAACGCCAGCAGCGCTTCTCGTGCGGATTCAGCGATAGGGGTCTGGGCGGGAGAGGGTTGTGTCACGAGTGTGCGACCTGCCTTTCGATTTCGTCGAGCGCACGGGCAAGTTGTAGCAGGTCATTGTCGGTGGCCGGGGGCGGCCCGAACAGATGGTAGAAAACAAATCCCGCGTCGGCCCCACTGCGCTGAGCTACCGCCGTTACCACCGCCGGCGCTGGTGTGCCTGCGTCAAGACCGAGCCGGGGCAGCAGCCGCTGCAGTGTGGCGGTTCGCAATGCCCCGGCGGCGCGATCGCGTGCTCGCCGGGATCGGTAAAGGCGGCCGCGGCCCTCGACGGTCTCCGACGCGCGTACCACGACGGGCAACTCCTCAGCCACCAACGGACCAGGCCTGCGGCCCTTCCACAGTGCGACCAACAGCACGACCAGCCACAGCTGCCAGGCAATCCAGATCACGTAGTCTGGGATCAAATCGAAAACTGATGTCGGGGAAGATGTTTCACCCTCGATGTGATGGGGCGCGTACCAGATGAGGCGGGGCCGGTCGCCCGCGAGGTTCATCGCCAGCGCGGCATTGCCGGCCTGCAAGAGTCCCCCGTTGGTCATGAAGTCGGTGCTGCCGACCGCCGTGACGGTCCGCCCGCCGTCTCGATACCGGATCAGCACGCCGTCGTAACAGCTGGTCATTGCGCGGCCATCTTTGGCCTCGTAGGTGTCGCTGGGCCCGAATCGGACTGACCCCGCTCGAGTAGCCTCCCGCAGAGTGCAATTCGGGTTGCTGTCGAAGGTAATGGCGCCCGACTTGTGCAGACCCGGCATCAGTGCATCGCGGGTTCGCGCCGTAGGTTCCACCAGCAGGAGATCAGCGGGGGCCTTCGCCAGTCGATCCAGCAGTGCAGTGTCGGTAAGGTACTGACTCTGCGCCACCAGGATCAGCGTGTCAGGGCGTGCCGCCTGTTCGACGTCGGCGATGCTGTCGGCCACGACGACCTCGACGCCGAAGTCGCGCAGCAGCGCCACCAGCGCATGCGCGCCGTCGGGACCGGTCGACGCCGGATCCATCCGGGCGCCGGGCCGCGGTGCGGTCAGGTAGGCGCCGATGCCGGCAATCACGGCGAGCACAACCAGCGTAAGGACCGCCCAGCGCCATGACCGCCATCGCGCTGCGGCGATAGTCGCGGGTTTGGGACGCGCCCCGGTAGTCGCCATCACCGGACCTGCGCCCACGATTCGACTGCTGCGGGCTGCCACGTCGCTGACGCGGCGGCCGGTGATCGCGACCGCAGGTGGTCGTCGAGGTCGGCGATCATCTGGTATGCAGCCTGGGTCCCCGGCTGCTCACCGTACGTGACGTCGTTGAAAGCCGTTGCCGCCTGGGATAATTCGCCCGCCAAATGAGGTAACGCCGCGCCTGCGTCCCGGGCCAGCTCGTTGGCGGTGCGGCCGGGGGCCGGGTTGAGTACGCCGGTTTCCTCGAGCTGACGAGCGACGGCACGTAACCGGTGCCGAATCGCTGCGGTCCAATTTCCTTCCGCTGCATAGCTTTCAGCGGTTGCGCGATGCTGGGCCGCGGTCAGCTGGGCAGCTTCGAACAACAGATAGTCACCGCCGCGCTTGGTACGCATGGTGCGCCGTGCGATGTGGATGGCGACTAACACCGCGATGGCCAGCAGGATAAGCAGCACCGTGCTGGTGAACCACCCGCCCGGCATCGAGGACGTCTTCTGCAGCAGCCGGTAAATCTGTTCGTTGATCCAATCGATGAATTGTTGTCCCGCAGACGCTTTGGAATAGATCGGTTTGTCGAGCTCGGTCTGTGCGGCTTGATGAGCGGCATCGCGGTCGATGTCGATGGAAGGCACTGTCAGCTAGTCCTCACGCCGGCCGGGTCAGCCACAGGTTGTCGGTTGACGCGGTCGCGTAGGGTCCGCCGGCAGCGCCGGTTTGCAGCACCAAGTCGAATGCCTCGGCGCGCATTCGGCGGTCGGTGTACAGCAGCACGATAACTCCGGCATTGAAGGGCGCGGTGATGATCTGGCCGATTGCCGACCCGATGGACGTGAGCGCGGTGCCGACGAGCAGAACTCCGATGGACGGATTCCCGGCCAGGATGACTTGGCTGACGATGCTGAATGGCGCCGCGACCGCGTTAGCGACAACGGTTGCCACGATGAACGTCAGCGTCCGGATCCCTAGCACCCGCCAGAAGCCGTTGCGAATCAGCGCAAAGGACCTGGTGATCGCATCGATGACCGGCAGCCTCTCCAGCACGATCAGCACGGGTGCGAACAACACCACCGTGTAGAGGTACACCATCAACGCGATCACTGCGAGCACCAGCGGGAAGCCCAACAAAACCGCCAGCGCGCCGTTGCCGATCGCCGCCAGCAGGGCGACTATTACCGCGACCAGCCCGGCAAGGGCGGCCACTACGGCGGCTTCCAGCAGTGCCAGGCCGAGCAAGGGGAGCAGCCGCCCACGAATCCTGGCCCACGTTTCGCCGATGGTGATTGGCGACCCGAACACTGCCCGCCCGACGATGACGGTGAGCATTCCGGACAGCAGCATGCCACCCAGCCAGGTGACCAGCAGGCCGGCCGCCATCGACGCCATCCACGTGCCCACCACCCCCCAGCTCAGCTCGTCTGGCCGTTCGGTCGTGGTCCTGCCGTAGGCGGCCAATGGTCCAAGCGTGGCCATCAGCGAAATGATCTGCATCACCACAACCACCAATGCGGTCAATCCCAACGTCGCCTTCGGATTGGCGCGGATATAGCCGACTGCGCCGTTGAAGATGTCGCTCAGGGTCAACGGCCGCAGCGGGATGACCCCGGGCTTGACCGCTCCTGGGACCGGCTGGGGCGGACCGTACTGCAAGCCCGGTGGCGGACCATACCCCGGTGGCGGGTGGTACCCCGGTGGCGGGCCGTAAGCCGGTGGCTGACCGTAGCTCGGTGGCGGGCCGTAGGCCGGTGGCTGACCGTAGCTCGGTGGCGGGCCCCCATAGCCGGGTGGCGGGCCGCCGTAGGCCGGCGGCGTGCCATACCACGATGGCGGATAGCCGGCCGGCGCATATCCCGGGGTCTCGGACGGTGGATCGACCGGATAACCAGGCGGCGTGGTCACCGTGTCCAGCGGCCGTCGTCGTGCGTCATGGCCTCCATCCTGTCGGCGGTCGGGGCATTTCTCAATCTTGACCAGCATCGTGGCGCGTAGCGTCTCAGGCATGGCGGAACTCAAATCCCGGCTCCGGGCGGACCTGACTCAGGCGATGAAGACCCAGGATAAGTTGCGAACCGCGACCCTGCGCATGGTGCTGGCCGCGATCCAGACCGAGGAAGTCTCCGGCAAGCAGGCCAGAGACCTCTCCGACGATGAAATCATCAAGGTGCTGACCAGCGAATCCCGGAAGCGTGGTGAGTCAGCCGAGATCTACACCCAAAACGGCCGCGGTGAGCTCGCCGCGAACGAGCACGCCGAGGCGCGGATCATCGACGAGTACTTACCCACGCCGCTCACCGAGGCCGAGGTGGCTGATGTTGCCGACACCGCCATAGCCGAGGTGGCCGAGACACTCGGGCAGCGGCCCACCATGAAGCAAATGGGACTGGTGATGAAGGCCGCCACCGCGATCGCGGCCGGGAAGGCCGACGGCGCGCGTCTGTCGGCGGCGGTGAAAGACCGCCTATAGTCCCTGCGCCCCTTTCCGGCGCAGTTTGAGCCGTTTGCGCCTGTCGCCTTGGGGTGCAGGATCCGTATGACCAAGTTCGGCTATACCCTGATGACTGAGCAGAGCGGACCTAAAGACCTTATCCGGTATGCGGTTTCAGCCGAAGAGCGCGGTTTCGACTTCGAGGTCTGCAGCGACCACTTCTCACCGTGGCTGACGTCTCAGGGACATGCACCGAATGCCTGGGCAGTGCTGGGCGCGGTGGCGCACGCTACCGAACAGGTGGATCTGTACACGTACGTGACTTGCCCGACGATGCGGTACCACCCGGCAATCGTCGCGCAGCAGGCGGCCACCGTGCAGATTCTTGCCGACGGGCGGTTCACCCTCGGATTGGGCAGCGGCGAGAACCTCAACGAACATGTTGTCGGCAAAGGCTGGCCGACCGTCGAGCGCCGGCAGGACATGCTGCGCGAAGCCATCAAGATCATCCGTGAGCTGTTCGGCGGCCGGTTGGTGAACTGGCGCGGCGACTACTTCCAGGTGGACTCCGCACGACTGTGGGATCTGCCCGATGTGCCGGTCTCCATCGGTGTGGCGATGAGCGGCACAAACGGCGTAGAGAAATTGGCCAAACTCGCCGACCACCTGATCGCAGTGCAACCTGACGCTGATCTGGTGGGCACATGGCATGCCGCGCGTCAGGCCGCCAACGGGACCGAAGGCGGTCGGGTGGTGGGGCAGATACCGGTGAGTTGGGACCCTGACCGCGGCGTGGCGATCCAACGCGCACACGACCAGTTCCGGTGGTTCGCCGGCGGCTGGGCGGTCAATGCCGACCTACCGACGCCAGCCGGTTTCGCCGGTGCGACCCAGTTCGTGCGTCCCGAAGACGTCGCCGAGAGCATTCCCTGCGGACCGGACCTGGATGCGATCGTGGACGCCGTCCGACGGTATTGGGAGGCCGGGTTCACCGATGTTGCGCTGGTCCAGATCGGTGGCGAGACGCAGGACCGATTTTTGAAAGAAGCCGCAGCACCATTGCTGAAGGCGC
>DATIOT010000279.1:0-7374 GCA_035472875.1 Mycobacterium sp. | reverse complement strand
CGGCTCGGCCGACGCGATCTATCAATCACTCAACCTGATTTACGACGAAGACCCGGACTACATAGTGGTTTTCGGTGCCGACCACGTGTATCGGATGGACCCCGAACAGATGGTGCGGTTCCACATCGACAGCGGGGCCGGCGCGACCGTGGCCGGTATCCGGGTTCCGCGTGCCGAGGCCACCGCGTTCGGTTGCATCGACGCCGAGGACTCCGGCCGGATCCGCGATTTCGTGGAGAAGCCACTGGACCCGCCGGGAACACCCGATGATCCGGAGACGGCGTTTGTGTCGATGGGTAATTACATCTTCACCACCAAGGTGCTCATCGATGCGATTCGTGCCGACGCCGACGACGACCACTCGGATCACGACATGGGTGGTGACATCATCCCGCGATTGGTGGACGACGGGCTGGCCGCGGTTTACGACTTCTCCGACAACGAGGTGCCCGGCGCCACCGACCGCGACCGGGCTTACTGGCGTGACGTCGGGACGCTGGACGCCTTCTACGACGCGCACATGGACCTGGTGTCGGTGCATCCGGTGTTCAACCTGTACAACAGGCGCTGGCCCATCCGGGGCGCGACGGAGAACCTTGCGCCGGCGAAGTTCGTCAACGGCGGCTCCGCCCAGGAGTCGGTGGTGGGGGCAGGCAGCATCATCTCGGCGGCTTCGGTGCGCAACTCGGTGCTTTCGTCGAACGTCGTGGTGGACGACGGTGCGATTGTGGAGGGCAGTGTGATCATGCCGGGCACGCGGGTCGGCCGGGGTGCGGTGGTACGCCACGCGATACTCGACAAGAACGTCGTCGTCGGGCCCGGCGAGATGGTCGGAGTGGATCTGGAGAAGGACCGGGAACGCTTCGCGATCAGCGCCGGCGGCGTGGTCGCGGTGGGCAAGGGCGTCTGGGTCTGACCCGACTGAGCACGCGTCTGCTCGGCAAGCCTCGTTACCCGGGAATCTCTGGGATCAGCAGATGCGCGTCGTGACGCGGGCCCCAGTGCAGGGTGACCCGACCGCGCGGCGGGTTGGGGTAGGCAGCCGGGAACTGACCGGTAAGCGGGTTGCTCGGACACAACCAACGCCCGCCGACCACCAGCCGCAGCTGGTCGCCGGCGCGGAACAACGTCGCCGACGGGCCCAGTGCAACATCGACCGCGACCACTTCGCCGGCCGACACCGGCTGTGGCTCGGTACATGACGCGACCGGTTCCCACGGCTGCGAGAGCTCGGGGTCCAATGCTCGCAGCGAGACCCGTTGCCAGCCCGTGGCGACCCGGTCACGGCCGTAGCCGTACGACCCCTCGAATTCGACAAACCGCCCGTCGCGCCACTTCTCCACGCCGACGAATAGGTTCGCGTCGTCACAGCCGTCCAGTTCCAGCCACAACCGCGCAACCATCGGACCGGTCAGCTCGATGTCGGCGGGCACTATCCGATTGAATGCCGCTGCACGAGAATGGGTTTCGAACGTGATGCTGCCCGCCGTCGGCGGCTGCTCGGCCTCCAACACTCCGGCTCCGGCGAGATACATTGGTCGCCAACTCGTTCGGGCAAGTGGCCACTCGGTTTCTTCGCGCACCGCGGTGATGGTGTCGCGGTCCTCGCGCACCTCGAGGCGAACGCTGCGGGAATTGGGTGCGCCGTCCAGCACGTCGCGGAAGAACTTCAGCTGCTCGGCCAGCGCGGCTTCGGAGTAGAAGGTCGCCCATTTACCTCCGCGATGGGTGTAGAGGCGGGCGTGGCTGGAGCCGCCGCGCGTGAATGCCCGGATCGAACCGCGGCTGTGCAGGTTGTTGTCCGAGAAGCTGCCGCAGACCAGCATGGGAACCTTGATCGCCGACAGGTCGGGAGCCAGCGAGCGCCAGAAGTCGTCGCGCAGTGGATGCTCGTCTTGCATCGGCCCGAGGGTGTAGGTCTGCCGCGTATCGCGGCCGACGTTCCTCGACCACAGCCGGGTAAAGCCGGACTCCCGAATTCCACCCGGAAATGCGAAATCGCGATACGCGTCGGTAAAGCCTTCCCATGGGCAGATCGCGCGTAGCGCCGGCGGTTGCACGGCGGCGACGGCGTACTGGCTGATGGCCAGGTACGACACCCCGAGCATGACGACATTGCCGTCGCACCATGGCTGGTCAGCGATCCACTGCACGAGGTCGTAGGTGTCCTCGGCTTCTTGGCGTGAGAGCAGTTTTCCGGTGCCGTCGGAGTGGCCGCAGCCGCGCGAGTCGGCATTGACCACGGTGAAGCCCTGCGCGGTCCACCAAGCCGGGTCCGGCGCCTCCCAGCCGGTCAGGGCGGAGAAGGTCACCGGTTGCGGCTGGCGCAAGGCGCGGTATTGCAGCGAGAATGTCCACTTCTTGCGTCGCCGCTTGGGCAGATCGTCTTTGCTGTAGGGATGGATGCTCAGGATGACCGGCCGAGCCAGGTCGTCGTTCTTCCGAAAGACATTGATCCGCAACACTGTTCCATCGCGGGTTGGGACGTTGACATCACCCTCGAGGAGGATGTCGGCCGGTGGATCGGTGACGGTTACCGGCGGTTTGGCGACGCCGCGAATCCGGTCTAGTGCGTACCGGAGAGCGCCGGGACGTCGCCACGGCCGGTCCAGGGTAGGTGCCGGATTTCGGGCCACGCCAATACCTTAAGGCGTGTCGGCCTGGCGCTACCACACATAGGGCACCAACCGATAACGAACGCGCTGTGTGTATTCGCGGTACCCTGCCAAATCTTGGCTGAGCAGCTTTTCCTCGTCGAGGATGCGGAAGATGAGCACCGCCACGCCCAGGATGATGAAGAGAAGCCCCCAGTAGGAGCCGAGTGCCAACGGTATGCCCAACATCAAGATCAGGTTGCCGGCATACATCGGGTGCCGCACCAGCCCGTAGAGACCGCTGGAGGCCAATTTCTGGCCCGCCTCCACTCTGACGGTGACTGCCGCATAACTGTTCTGTGTGATCACCAGCATGCCGAGACCGAGTCCAATGACTATCAGGACGTCGCCCAGCAACGACACTGCCGCCGACACTGGCGACCAGCCGAACCGGTGGTCGAAGGCACTGAACACCACCATCGCGTAAAGCCCCAACAACGCGCCGATGATGATGATCTTCTGAACCGCTCTGGTTTCCGCGCGGGGCCCGCCATGCATGCGTCGCTGCAGGGCCGCCGGGTCCGTCCGACCCAAATACATGGACGGGACAATCGTTGCGAGCGTGAACACCGCGATGAAAACCCATGCCTGCCAATAGTTGAACGTGCCCGCCGGCCAGAACAACATCATGCAGAGGACGACAAATCCGATGAGTGCCCAGGACAGCGCTTTAAGACCAGTTCTCATGACTCCTGCTCCCTAGCACCGCACATCACGCCGTCGGAAAGCCATGGCTCCCAACACGATCAGAGCCGCATCGATAGAAAGCAGCCAAAGCAAAGGTACCACGGTGAAGTCGCTGCCGACCCGCGGAATGTGCGCGAACGGTTCGAGATCCAGCAACCACTGCGAAAATCCGGCCAACGAACCGATCAGGTATAAGGCGATGAATCCGACCAGCACGCCCCACGCTACCGGCGTGAACCGCGGTGCGAGACCGAACAATCCCACTGTCACCGCGGACAGCAGCCATACAGCGGGCAACTGCACGGCCGCGCTTCCGACAACGGTGGCCAGCTTGCCTGCGATGTCGCCGGCCGCAGCGCCGTAGACGAGACCGGCTGCCACCCCAGCGGTAAGCATCGCCACGGCAGACCCGACCAGCGCGGCCACTAAATGGCTTGCCAGCCAACGGGTTCGCGGCACAGCACCGGCCAGGGTCGTCTCGGCCCGCTGGCCGGCTTCTTCCTGGTGCAGTCGCAAGGTGAGCGAGATGGCGAACGCGGAGGCCGCCATGCCCATCATGGTGAACGCCACCGCGACAAACGCCTCCTCCAAGGCGCTGGTGCCGCCCATCCGCGCGACGATGTCGCGCGCCACGGTGCTGTCACCTAGCTCGTCGCCGATGCCGTGCACCACGCTCCCCATCACAAGGCCATACAGGCACAGGCCCACGGTCCACAGCACGAGGGCACCGCGATCCAGCCGCCACGTCAGCCCGAAGACGCTACCCAGCACCGGGCCGGCGACGCCGGGACCGGCACGTTCGGCGACGAGTCCGGCACCGACGTCGCGGCCGGCGAGCAGTCGGTACGCCAGTGCGGTCAGCAGGGCCGCCGTCGCCAGATGCAGGACCAGCACCCACCAGCGGTCGCCGGCGTAGGGCCTGATCTGTAGTGACCACCCCAGCGGCGAGAGCCACGACAATGTGCCGGAACCGGCATCACCGATGGCACGCAGCGTGAACGCCGCCGCCAACACGGCGAAGGCGACACCGCGGGCAAACCGTGCGCTTGGTGACAGCTGCGCGGCCACGGCGGCGACAGCGGTGAACACCAGGCCGGAGCCGGCCAGCGCTGCCCCGAAAGCCAGCGATCCGCCGGGCGGGACATCGGTGGTGAGCAATCCCGCCGCGCCGATCGCGCCGGTGGCGATCGAGGCCCCGAATGACAAGATCAGCGCCGCGGTGAGGCTGGCGTACCGGCCGACCGCCGTCGAGTCCAGTAGCTCGGTCCGGCCCGTTTCCTCGTCAGCGCGGGTGTGCCGGATCACCGTGAGGATGACGGCTACCGCTATCAGCAGGTGGAACATGCCGGCTTTCCAAATACCAACCGCTCCAAGGCTGTCGTTGTAGACCTGCCCGTAGAGCGCACGCTGGGCCGGGCTGGCCATGATGGAGGCCGCGAACCCGGCGCGACCGGCCTGGGTGGGGTAAACCTTTTCGATGCTGCCGATGTACACCGTGGCCAACGGGACTGACAGCAGTAGCACCCACAACGGCAAGGAGATTCGGTCGCGGCGCAAATAGAGCCGTAACATCCCGAGCGTTCCGGAGAAGTTCGAACTGCGTTGCGGTCCGGGGTGCGCCGGAGGGCGTGGCCGATCCAGGATCGCGGTGCTCATAGTGCTGACACCTTGTTGGTGCTGTGTTCGCGCTGACCGTCAGTGCCTGCCGTGTTGTAGTGGCGCAGGAAGAGCTCCTCGAGCGTCGGTGGCTGACTGACGAGGCTGCGCACACCGGCGTCGCCGAGCACCCGGATGAGTTCGCCGAGGCTTTCGCTGTCGACCTGGGCGTGTAGCGTGTTGCCGTCGATGCTGATGTCTTCAACCCCTTTGATCCGAGTGAGATCGCCTGGATTGCCCATCATTTCGGCTTTGATCGAGGTGCGGCTGAGATGACGCATCGATTCCAGCGAACCGCTCTCGATGGTCTTGCCGGCCCGGATGATGGTCACCCTTTTGCAGAGCGCTTCCGTCTCGGCCAGGATGTGGCTGGACAGCAATACCGTCACACCGCGGTCGCGCGCCTCGCCCACGCATTGCTGAAATACGTTCTCCATCAATGGGTCCAGCCCGCTGCTGGGTTCATCCAAGAGCAGCAGCCCGGCCCGCGACGAGAAGGCTGAAATCAGGGAGACCTTTTGGCGGTTGCCCTTCGAGTAGGTGCGTGCCTTCTTGTGTGGGTCTAGGTCGAACCGCTCGATCAACTCCGCGCGACGTTTGTCGTCGATGCCGCCACGCATTCGGGCCAGTAGATCGATGGTCTCGCCACCGGTCAACGAGGGCCACAACGTGACGTCGCCTGGCACGTAAGCGATTTGGCGGTGCAATTCGACAGCGTCGGTCCACGGGTCGCCGCCCAATAACCGCACGCTTCCGCTGTCGGCCTTCACCAGACCCAACAGGATGCGGATGGTGGTGGACTTCCCGGCGCCGTTCGGTCCCAGGAACCCGTGCACTTCTCCTTGGCGCACCGTTAGGTCGAGGCCGTCCAGTGCCCGCACCGCTCCGAAGTTCTTGGTCAGATTGCGGATCTCGATGGGCGCGGAATTGTCAACTGGCATGGGGTTCTCCTTGATCATCTGCGGCCAGAAATGCGTCGTACATGGTGCTGTCAACCATCAACCCGTCGGTATAGATCTCCAGGGCGGGCAGTATCATTTCGCGGGCGTAGTCGCGCAGGACCGCCCGCAGATCCGTTGGGTTTTCATGCATCTGCAGATACAGCAGGAAGCCGCCCCCGCCACTTATCGACAGATACTTTGCCCTGGCGCGGGGGTCGCGGCTGGGCTTGAGCAGTCCGGTTCGCACCCCGTCGTCCAGGTACACTTGTGCGTCGTCGATCATCTTCTGCCACAACGTCTTTGCTAGCTCGCCGGCGGTCTGCATACTGCGCACCAGGTAGGCCATCAACGGGGCGTAGGACTCGATCTCGGCCATCTGTGCAAACCACGTGGCCGGATCGGTGGACCGCATCGCTTCCGACTTGCCGCTGCGGATCTCTTCGGCGATGTAGTCGTCACAAGCTTTGCGCAGGCCGTCCTTCGAGCCGAAGTGATGGATGACCAGCGCGGCACTCACCCCTGCCGCCTCCGCGATCGCACGTAGCCCGACATCGAAACCCTGCTGGCCGAACTGCTCAATGGCCGCGTCGCGGATCCGAGCGGCTGCCGTCTGGTCGGCTGAACGCATGTTCAGTACACTAAACGCGCGTTCAACCGAACGTCAAGAAGACACGCCGCTAGGAATCCGTAAAGGTTCGGCTAGTCCCGAACTAGTCCCTGACCGCGGCCAGCACACCGTCACCGAGCGGCACCAGCGCAGGGGTGAGCCGCTCATCCTCGGCGATGAGCCGGGCCGCCTCGCGAACCGCGGTCACCTCGGCGTCCCGCGCCGCGGGATCACCCGCCCGCCCGCCCAGCGCCGCTCGGTGCACGACGATGACGCCGCCGGATCGCAGCAGTCGCACGCCCTCGACGACGTAATCCGGCTGATCGATCGGGTCGGCGTCGATAAACACGAGGTCGTAGGACTCGTCGGCAAGCCGGGTGAGCACCTCCTGGGCACGGCCGCTGATCAGCCTGGTGCGTGACGGTCCGATGCCGGCTTCGGCGAATGCCTGCTTGGCGAGCCGCAGATACTCGGGCTCGATATCGATTGTGGTCAGGACGCCGTCGTCGCTCATGCCCGACAACAACCAGAGTCCGCTGACTCCGGCGCCAGCACCGACCTCGGCGACCGCCTTGCCGCCGCTCAGCTTGGCCAGCAGGCTCAACAGCGCACCGACGGCGGGTGTCACCGGCCCGGCGCCGATGTCCATGGCCCGCTCGCGAGCACCGGCCAGGATCGCGTCTTCTGATATCGACGCCTCGGCATGCGCGGAGAGTGATTCGGCTCGACCGGGGGCCGCCTGGCCGGGGGTATCGTCGGTGCGGTCCATGCCCGCAGCGTATGCCGGATTTCTGGTGCAGTCGGTCAGGCGCGCCTGAGCCCGACCGTT
>DATIOT010000278.1:0-2899 GCA_035472875.1 Mycobacterium sp. | reverse complement strand
GGCGTTCGACCGGAGTCGTGGGACGTGGTGCCCGCGGAGGCTCCCGGATCTTTGCCTGTTCAGGTCGAACTGGTGGAGGAGCTCGGCTTCGAATCGTTTGTCTACGCAACGCCTGTCATGCAGCAGGGGTGGTCGTCACGCGCGCAACGCATCGTGTTCCGCACGGACCGTCGCACCGCGGTACGTGTGGGTGAATCGCTGTCGATCCTGCCACACTCGCACGAAGTGTGCTTCTTCGACAGCCAGACCGAGACCCGAATTCGCTGAGCACCGCTAACGCACCTGGGAGCGTCCGCGTTGCAGTACGGCCTCGCGGTTGGCGGCGATGTCATCGCCGCTGGTCCGGAATTGCCTGGCCGCCATCGCTTCCAGCCATAGCCCCTCGCTGGTGTGCGACTCGTCGATCCGGTGGTAGGACGCCAGTAATGCCCTTACCGCGTTCTGGTTGTTGCCGACGATGGTCGCCGCCAGCCGGCGGGCGCTGGTCAGCAGCTGGTCGTGCCGCACCACCTCGGTCACCAGCCCGGCCCGCAGCGCGTCGGCGGCGGACAGGTAGTCCCCGGTCAGGCTCATCCGCCGGGCCAGGCCAACCCCCACCTTCTGCGGTAACCGCACGCTCAACCCCCAGGTGGGCAGCAGCCCCACCCGAGCATGAGTGTCGGCGAAGCGCGCCTGCTCCGAAGCGATCACGATGTCGCAGTACAGGACCAGCTCCAGGCCGCCGGTGACCGCCGCGCCGTTGATCGCGCCGATAACCGGCTTGGTCATCGGTGGCCAGCGTGGCGAGATGTCCGGAAGTGCAGACTGACCACCCAATTCTTTGAGATCCAGTCCGGCGCAGAACACCGGATCGGTGCCGGTAAGGATGACGACGTCGACGTCGTCGTCGGCCTCGGCGCCGGTCAGGGCACCGAAAAACCGATCCCGCAACGCCGAGGACAGGGCATTGCGAGACTCGGGGCGGTTGAGGGTCAGGGTGCGCACCCGCTCGTCGGTGTCGATCAGCAGGATGTCGTCGGTCATGTCATCACCGTAGCCAGTCGCGGACACCACCAATGCGATCGGCCACCGCAGGACAAGACGCGGCGGCCGGCAGGCCGGGCCTATCGTTGAGGCATGTGTAGGAACATCACCGAACTGCGTGGTTTGCAGCCAGCGGCCTCAGCCGAGGAGATCGCCGCCGCTGCGCGCCAGTATGTACGCAAGGTCAGTGGCATCACTCATCCATCAGCGGCCAACGCCGAAGCGTTCGAGGCCGCGGTTGCCGAGGTCACCGACACGACGACGCGGTTGCTGGGCGCACTGCCGCCGCGGCGCCAGCCACCGAAGACCGTCCCACCACTGCGTCGGCCCGAGGTGCTGGCCCGGCTGGCCCGAGCGAAATGACGCTGACGGCAACGGCGCCCGCGCTCAAGGAGTGGAGCGCGGTCGTGCACGCGCTGCTGGACGGTCGTCAGCGTGTGCTGCTGCGCAAGGGCGGCATCCGAGAGAAGCGGTTTGAGGTGGCGGCCCAAGAGTTCTTGCTATTTCCGACGGTGGCGCACAGCCACGCGCAGCGCGTCCGACCCGAGCATCGCGATTTGCTGGAAGCGGCGGCCGCGGACAGCACCGACGAGCACCTGGTGGTGCGGGCTGCCGCAAAAGTTGTTGCTGCACAGGAGGTTAATCGCCCCGACGGTCTGACGGCAATCGAGGATCTGCACATCTGGACCGCTGAGTCGGTACGCGCCGATCGGCTTGACTTTCGTCCCAAGCACAAACTGGCCGTGTTGGTGGTCTCGGTGATTCCTTTGGCCGAGCCGGTGCGAATCACCCGCACCCCCGAGTACGCGGGTTGCAAGAGCTGGGTGCAGCTCCCCGTGCGGCCGCCGTTGGCGGTGCCGGTGCATGACGACGCCGCGTTAACCGAGGTCGCTGTCCGGGTCCGTGACGCCGTTGGGTGACAGGTCGAGCGGGCCGACAGGAAGCAGCAGCCTGGAGCGTCCGTACTGCACGGTATGGGTGGTCGGCTTCGACTGCCGGCCCGTCAACAATGGTTCTTCGGTGCCGAGGTTGCGCGCGTAGCGGGGGAACCAGCTGCCGGCGATCAGTAGGCGGATGCGTGAGCCGGTCTTGAAGCGGTGGGCAATCTCGTCGAGTCGGATGCTGACGGTCGTCGCCTCTTTCTGGGCGGTGTTCAGCCGCTGGTAGCCGTCGCTGACATTTTGGGACCGGCCTTTGGCGTCGACCTCGCTCACCCGGACGAACAGGTCGGCATACGGATTGTCCGAGCTGTGCGCCAACTCGACGACCGGGTTTCCGTACCCGCACAGATCGTGGATGAGGGTCGCGCTGGTGAAGGCAAGCACGTCGTCGCGTACTGCGAGCCCGCTGTCGTCGCGGTAGCCGCTGTTCTGGAACAACAGTGGACCGCCGGTGGTGGGTGTCGGGTCGGCGGGGTCATAGCGAAACGTCGCCGGTGCCACCCCCGCCAGGTCGGTTGGCGCAGTCTCGTCCAGGTAGCGGCCCGGCCGTAGATACAGGGCGCGCTCGGTAGTGGTGGGCGGCCAGTCGGGCAGATTGCGCCAGCCCTGGCCTGCGACATAGACGCGGACCCGGCTGGGGCGGTGCAAGGACTGCGCGCCACCCAGGTGGGTTTCCAGCCAGTCCAGCGACTCCCGGGCGGTGGTGGTCAGCGCTTTGCTGAGCAGTTCGGTGTGGGTCCACGGGCCGATCGTGAGCGCGACGTCGATGCCCCGGCTGCGCAGATGCCCGTACTGCTGCAACGTCTGCTCCAGGAAAATGTCTTGCCAGCCGCCCAGCAACAGCACCGGCACCTGCACGCGATCCAGCGCGGCGCCAAATCGCAGGCGCTTCCAGAACGGATCGTCGTGCCCGGCGTGTTCGACCCACCCTTCGA
>DATIOT010000277.1:0-4583 GCA_035472875.1 Mycobacterium sp. | reverse complement strand
GGATCGGCGTCGCGGAAGGCAAAGCCGTAGGCAGCGAGTGCGAACGAGAGCATGAACGGGTTGCCCGTTGCTTCCGCGGCCTCGATCAGGCCGTCGGCAGCAACCATCGCCTCTTCACGAGATCCGGCGATCACCAAGCCGAAAACCAAACACGCCTGGATTGGGACAGAGGTGTCGCGGCGTCGTTCGAGTTGGGCGCGGCACACCTCGACCCACCGCTCGGGCTGCCCGGCGTAGCTATACGGACCTCCAAGCATGCCTTCCATGCCGTACGGCAGCGCATGACGGCCCCGGCCGAGGACGATCTGCCCGGCATCGCAGTACTGAACCGCCTGATCGATCCGGCCGGTCGTGTAGCACCCCGACGCCACCACGTACAGCACTGCGAGCCGAGGATGGTCCATGGCCAGGGCGGGTTCGATCAGCTCTTCCGCCCAGGCGGCCGTCTCGTAGTTTTCGATCAGCACGCCAAGGAACCCGGCGTACGTGGTAATGGTGGCTGCGACATCGAGGTCGTTATGGTCGGTAGCCCAACGAAACCCGGTGCGCAAGTTGGCCAGCTCGGCGGAGAACCAGGCGTAAGCCTCCCGTTTTCGGGGGCTGTCCCACAGGGCCATGATGTCGGCTTCACGCTCGGCGAAGTGGCGGGCATGCGCGGCCCGGACCTCGGTTGCCGCACCACCGGCGACCAGTTGCTCCTCGGCGAACTGGCGGATCGTCTCCAACATCGAAAACCGGGTCCGCCCTGCCGACCGGTCGGCGACCAACAGCGACTTGCGCACAAGAGCGTCGAGTACCTCGAGGATGGCGTACTCATCGAGGTCATCTGATGCGGCTACCGCGCAGGCGCTTTGCAGGTCAAATCCGCCCGCGAAGACCGAACAGCGGTCCAGCACCGTCTTTTCGGTGTCGTCGAGCAGGTCGTAGGACCAGGCCATCGCGTGGCGCAGCGTGTGGTGGCGTTCCAGTCCGCGCCGCGAGCCGACCAGCAGCCGGAACCGGTGATCGAGCCGATCACGCATTTCACTGGCGGTCATCGACGCCATCCGCGAGGCGGCCAGTTCGATGGCCAATGGAATCCCGTCGAGGCGCTGACAAATCTCAGTGACTGCGGCGGCTTCATCGCCGGCGACCATCGAGAAGCCCGGCGCAATGCCTTGAGCGCGTTCGAAGAACAGGCGCACCGCCGCCGAGTCGATTCCCGCTGCCGCGTCCAGAGACCGCACCGGCCACACCTGCTCGTCGGGGACTCCGAGTCCTTCGCGGCTGGTGGCGAGGATTCGTACAGTCGCCGAGTGCGCGAGGATGGCTTCGATCAGGTCGGCGGCGGCGTCGAGAACGTGCTCGCAGTTGTCGATCACCAGCAGCCGGACCCGGCCCTCCAACGCAGCGGCCACCGACTCACTGACGGTCTTGCCCGGTTGCTGGGTGATGCCCAGCACCGCCGCCACTGCATCGGGTATCGCCGCCGGATCGGTGACCGCAGCCAGCTCGAAAAACCAGACGCCGTCGGGAAATTCGTCGGCGAGCTGCCCGGCGATCTCCAATGCGAGGCGGGTCTTGCCGACCCCGCCCACACCGGTCAACGTCATCAACCGATGCGCCTTCACCGCGGCTTGCACCTCGGCGACCTCGGACTCACGCCCGATGAAGCTTGTGGTCGCGGGCCGCAGGTTCCCCGGACTCGCATCGAGCGCCCGCAACGGCGGGAAGTCCGTGCGCAGACCCTCCGCTTGGACCTGAAACACCTGAACCGGGGTCGGCAGATCCCGCAACCGCCGCGGCCCCAGATCCAGCAGATCGACTCCGCTGAGCAGACCCGCCGTCGACTCGGCCAACAGGATCTGACCACCATGTCCAGCGGCCATCACCCGTGCGGCTCGATTGAGCACCGTTCCGAAGTAGTCCCCGTCTCGCAGCTCGGCCTCGCCGGTCGCCAATCCCATTCGCACCGGCAACTGCAACTCCCGTTGCGCGTCGATCGCGGCGTTCACGGCGGACATCGGCGACGCGAAGGCCGCCACGAAACCGTCGCCCGTGTGGCCGAACAAGAAGCCGTCATACGTCTCGATGGCCGTGCGCAACACCTTGTCGTGGACGACGAGCGCCGCCCGCATCGCTTGCGCGTCGGACTCCCACCGACGGGTCGAACCCTCCACATCGGTGAACAAAAACGTCACTACCCCCGAAGGAGCGGGCACCTCTGCAGAATCCCACACCAGACGCGCTCCCACCTGCCACATCGGCGGAATCCGGCCCATACCCCCGCCGCGCGGCACGACGTAGCGCTACCCATTGGCCGGATCGCGGCGGCGATATGGCACATGTTGGCTGGCCAGCGGTGACACGATAGTGACGTGGAACGACAGTGGGCTGGCCGCGTGAGATGACGGCGGCAGCCGTGGTGTGCGGGTCGTGCGGTACTGAGCTGCCGCCGAACTCGAAGTTCTGTCGCGAGTGCGGTGCGGCGGTTGCGACTGCCACGACACCGGCCGAGTACAAACAGGTGATGGTGCTGTTCGCCGACGTGGAGCCGGAGATTTGACAGCAAGACGAGTGATGCAGCGCCGGAAGCCGTTAATTCGTTTCCTGCGTGTGCTTTTGACAATGCCCGCCGTCTTGGTCGGCGCTGTCGTGGCGTTCTATCTAGTCTTGCTCGGCTGGGGGATGCTGATCCGGGTGAGATGGGTCAGCGACCGGACGCGCCAGCTCAGTAAGCGCGGGAATCCCTATCTTCTTAAGATCGCCGGAACCCGCATGGGAATGCTCTACTTCAACCTCAGCGCTTTGGACCACGTCGGCCGGCGCAGTGGCCGACCCTATGTGACACCGTTGAGTGCCTATCCGCTCGGTGATGGTTTTGTGCTCGGGGTGGCATACCCCTACGTTGACTGGTGCGAAAATGTGCTGGCCGCCGGGAAATGCACTCTGAGGTGGAACGGCAAAGAGTACGCGCTCGAAAGGCCCGAAGTGATCCCTCGGGCGGAGGCGATGAAGGCCTATCCGCTGCTGGTAAAGCCCTTCCTCGCAGGCGGCGCCGGACAGAACAAGTTTGTCTGGCTGCATCGCGCCGACTCGTGAGAACGGCAAGGTGCTGATGTCGGCTCACCAAACACAGCCGACGTTTAGTTAGCTCAACTGTGCCCGGCCCCGGCCGGCCGAGAGCGACCATTCGGGCCCTGGGGCCGACACAATGTCAGCTCGATGTGGTGCAGTCGATAGCGCACGATGTTCGGGTGGCAAAACAACACCTCGCCGACGTTCGGGCATCATAATCCGATGAGTAGTGCCGTGCCAGTTCAGTATTTCCAGTCGATCATCGCGGCTCAGCTCGCCGTAGCCGGTGCCCTGCTGTTTCAGGTTCGGTTTTTTGACACCTCGAACGCCAAGAACGGGGCGCAGGTCGATCCGCGCCTGCGGCTCGTTTTAGTGGTCGTGATTGCGGCGACGCTTTTCGTTTCGCTAGAGGCGATGCGAGAAGGCTGGGGTTCCGCCGCCGCCGCGCTGGTAGCCGGGGGGCTGGCGCTGTCGGTGCTTCCCATCCTGCTTCGGATCCTCCCGCCGCTGACGCGCGATATCGAAACGCACAAGCGCGACCCACACTTATGGGTAACGGTCCTCGCAGTGATCCTCTATTTCGCCATCGTGACGATCGTCGTGTTGATCAGATAACCGTAATCGAGCCGCCAACGGGCGGCGGGACGTTAACCTGCCGCCTAGCGTCGTTGTCGGCCGGTTGGGGTCAGAGCGATTCGGCGCCCCGCGACAGCAGCCGGTGATGCACCGAGACGGACACCATCATCGCCAAGCGGTTCCTGCGAGTCGCGGGTTGCCACGATTTGCCTGCCAGTCTCATGCTGCCCTCAGTCGTGCTCAGAGTCGCAGCAACCAACTGGCGGCAGGCGCGCGCACGCCGAGGCCCAGGTCGCGATCGAGCGGCTAGCGGCCGCGCCAGCCGAGGAGGGTCTGGTGATGCGCGAGATCTGGCTGCTGCGGCTGCGCACGCTACTGGCGCGGGCTCACCCGTGATGACGCGGCTTATGCGCACTTCCGGGATCGCTACCGCGACATGGCGAAAACGCTTGGCTTCGAAGGCCATATCGGCTGGGCCGAGGCGATGCCATGACGGCGGTCGGGCAAGTAGTTGCACTGTCTTGAAACAGAGACACGAACGCCGACGACCCGTCGTGAATGGGTCGCAGTCAGGCTCATTGGGACAGGAGGTGTCAACACCGCCGCGGGCGGAATCCACCACCACCGCGAGGTGGGCACCTAACTACTGATGTGCTGCTGGGCTTGACCCGGTAGCTAGGTACAGGGTTCATGCTGGTGGGGTGAGAACCAGCGAGGTCGCCGCCAACGGCCTCATCGACGCCGCCGAAGCAAGCCCAAGCCCGCAAACCCGCAGGCGTATTGACACCCCAATAACGGCCGGACTAGAGTGCTTCCGCGATCTCAGGTGCAATTAAAAACGCGATCGCTGCAAAACCGAGCCGGTGGTTGACAGGCCCGAGCTCTCCGCTCGCCGTAACCCTGCCTTTTCGCAGGGCACGCCAATTCGAGGATCCCGACACCGTCGCACC
>DATIOT010000276.1:0-8479 GCA_035472875.1 Mycobacterium sp. | reverse complement strand
GGAGGCCAACCCGCGCGCCAGCCGCACCGTGCCGTTCGTCTCCAAGGCCACCGCGATCCCGCTCGCCAAAGCGTGCGCCCGGATCATGTTGGGCACCACCATTTCCCAGCTTCGCGAAGAAGGACTTCTGGTGGCTTCCGGGGACGGCGCCAACGCGGCCCAGTCCGCCCCGATCGCGGTCAAGGAGGCGGTGTTGCCATTCCACCGGTTCCGCCGCGCCGACGGATCGGCCATCGATTCACTGCTCGGCCCGGAGATGAAATCTACCGGCGAGGTGATGGGCATCGACCGCGACTTTGGCAGCGCTTTCGCCAAGAGTCAGACGGCCGCCTACGGATCGTTGCCGGCCGAGGGCACCGTGTTCGTGTCGGTCGCCAACCGGGACAAGCGATCACTGGTGTTCCCCGTCAAACGGCTGGCCGACCTGGGATTCCGCGTTCTTGCCACCGAGGGCACCGCCGAGATGCTGCGTCGCAACGGAATTCCCTGCGAGGAGGTCCGCAAGCATTTCGAGCCGCCGCAGCCGGGCCGCCCTGCTATGTCCGCGGTCGACGCCATCAAGGCGGGTGAGGTCGACATGGTGATCAACACGCCCTACGGCAACTCCGGCCCGCGCATCGACGGTTACGAAATCCGGTCGGCTGCGGTGGAGGTCAACATCCCCTGCGTCACGACGGTGCAGGGCGCGTCCGCTGCCGTGCAGGGCATCGAAGCGGGGATCCGCGGCGACATCGGTGTGCGGTCGCTGCAGGAACTGCACAGTGTCATCGGTCCGGCGGGCAGCGCCCAGTGACCGGGTTCGGAGCCCGGCTGGCCGAGGCGAAGGCCAGGCGCGGGCCGCTGTGTCTGGGCATCGACCCGCATCCCGAGCTGCTACGGGCATGGGACCTGCCGACGTCCGCGTATGGGCTGGCCGCGTTCTGCGACATCTGCATCGAGGCGTACTCGGGTTTCGCCGTCGTCAAACCGCAGGTTGCGTTCTTCGAGACCTACGGCGCGGCCGGATACGCGGTGCTGGAACGCACCATTGCCGCCCTACGCTCAGCCGGAGTGCTGGTGCTGGCCGACGCCAAGCGGGGGGACATCGGCACGACGATGGCGGCCTACGCCGCGGCGTGGGCGGGTGATTCGCCGCTGGCCGCCGACGCGGTGACGGCCTCGCCGTATCTGGGATTCGGGTCGTTGCGGCCGCTGCTGGAAGCCGCCGCGGCACACGACCGAGGTGTGTTCGTGCTGGCGGCAACCTCCAACCCGGAGGGTGCGACCGTGCAGCGCGCCGCATTCGACGGCCGCACGGTGGCCCAGCTGATCGTTGACCAGGCGGCTGTGGTCAACCGGTCTGCCACTCCATCCGAGCCCGGATACGTCGGTGTGGTCTTGGGTGCAACGGTTTTTGAAGCGCCCGATGTCAGCGCGCTGGGTGGACCGGTGCTGGTACCCGGTGTCGGGGTACAGGGCGGGCGGCCCGAGGCGCTCGCCGGGCTGGGCGGGGCGGCGCCGGGCCAGCTGCTGCCCGCGGTGGCGCGCGAGGTGCTTCGGGCCGGGCCGAGCGTGTCGGACCTGCGGGCGGCGGGCGAACGGATGCTGGACGCCGTCGCGTATCTGTCTGCTCTGTAGCCGCGCCTCAGTCTGTCGCTACTGCCGTACTGGGTCTGGCGGTCTCGACGATGACGGTGGTGGCCTTGACGACGGCCACAGCGACGCTGCCGGGCTGCAGTTTCAACTCCTCCGCAGCCTCGGTGCTCATCAGCGACACGACGGTGAACGGACCACACTGCATTTCGACCTGGGTCATCACCGTATCGCTGGTGACCTTGGTGACCAGGCCGACGAACCGGTTGCGGGCGGAGCTACCTATGCTGAGCGGATCCGGCGGTGGTGCGGGCGCGTTGGATCGGGCAAACTCGGCCAGATCCTCGCTGGCGATTACCTTGCGGCCGGCCGCGTCGAGACTCACCGCCAACGTGCCGTGGTTGATCCATCGCCGGACGGTGTCGTCGCTGACTCCCAGCAGCTCAGCCGCCTGACGGATCCGCAGGTTCGGCACCGCTAGATCGTATCTGATACCGGGGGAGCCGATTGGCTGAGCTATCGGGCAACGGGCGGCAATCGCGCCCGCAAATCGGGGCGGAATTTGTTTGCTGGGTCGCGGCTGAAGACCCGGGGGTTGACGACGCCGGCCGGCGATGAATTCGGCAGACGACCGGGGCTGCCGACGGTGCCGGATGCCCGGGTTCAGGACCGGAGGGCTGGGTGAGTCCAGTGAGTCGGGCGAAGGGGCGATGACACTTAACGGCGTAAATAGTTTCCGCTGTTCACTCGGTTCGGGGGTCTCGGCGGGCGAAAATGCGGCTGAAAGCGCCCTCGCAAGGTCGCCGACCTGCCCCTGACCGCCGGCGCGACACGCGCGACACGCCACGGCAAATGCGTGATCCGCGGCACTGGGCCTCGCGGCGATCCGCGCCGCCAACTGCAGCGGCCCGTCGACGCGGTGTGTGACGCTGACGCGGCAGCCCAAAACCGCTGGTAGGCAGCGTAATCCAGGTCGACGTGAGGTCGGTAGGCCCCTGGATAAGGAGGCATGTTCAGCCGTTTTCCGGGGTGCCGGGTGGACCGCTGGCCGGATCCACACGCCGGTTCCACCTGGACATTCATCGCTTTAACCAGGGGGTCGGGTTAGATTTCGTCAGGAAGCGTGAGTACGGTCGTCTCCGCTGGAGAGAAGTACCCGGCAGAGACAGAAAGATCGCTTGCGATCGAAGATTGATCAGATACGGAGGAATCGTGGCCCTTCCCCAGTTGACCGACGAACAGCGCGCGGCCGCGTTGGAGAAGGCGGCTGCCGCACGCCGAGCGCGAGCAGAGCTCAAGGATCGGCTAAAGCGCGGTGGCACCAACCTCACCCAGGTGCTCAAGGACGCCGAGAGCGATGAAGTCCTGGGCAAGATGAAGGTGTCTGCGCTGCTGGAGGCGTTGCCGAAGGTGGGCAAGGTCAAGGCGCAGGAAATCATGACCGAGCTGGAAATCGCTCCGACCCGCCGCCTGCGTGGTCTCGGCGACCGTCAGCGCAAGGCCCTGCTGGAAAAGTTCGGCTCCTAACCCAGCCGCGACGATGCAGGCCGAATGGCCTGTGCGGGCACCGACCCAGGAGCGCCAGTGAGCGCGGGCGAGGGACCGGACGTCGAGCACGGGGCACGTCCCGAGCCAATCGGCAACGGACGTGTGGTCGTGCTGTCCGGTCCTTCCGCGGTCGGCAAGTCAACCGTGGTCCGGTGTCTGCGTGAGCGGGTTCCCGACCTGCATTTCAGTGTCTCGGCCACGACGCGGGCGCCGCGGCCCGGGGAGATCGACGGCGTCGACTATCACTTCGTCAGCCCCGCCCGCTTTCAGGAACTCATCGATGAGGGCGCGCTGCTGGAGTGGGCCGAGATCCACGGCGGGCTGCACCGGTCGGGCACTCTGGCCGAGCCTGTGCGGGCCGCCACCGCGTCCGGATTTCCGGTACTCATCGAGGTCGATTTGGCCGGGGCCAGGGCGATCAAGAAAGCGATGCCTGAGGCCATCGCCGTGTTTCTGGCCCCCCCGAGCTGGGAGGACCTGGAGGCCAGACTCGTGGGCCGCGGCACCGAGACGCCGGAGGCAATACAGCGCCGCCTGGACACCGCCCGCATCGAACTGGCGGCGCAACACGACTTCGACGAGGTCGTGGTCAACAGTCGATTGGAGTCTGCGTGTGCAGAATTGGTATCCTTGCTGGTGGAAACCGCGGCTGGCCCGGCTTGAGTCGCCTGGTCAGAGGCGGATCCAGACCCATCAAGCAGCGAGTTTCCAGCAGTTTTCAACCGGTTTACGCCGCCAGGAGATTTTCTTAAGTGAGCATTCCGCAGTCCGACGCGTCGCTTGCCGCCGTCCCCGCCATGGATCAGTTCGATCCGTCGTCAAGTGGACAAGGCACCTACGACACCCCGCTAGGCATCACCAACCCGCCCATCGATGAATTGCTGGACCGTGTCTCGAGCAAGTACGCCCTGGTGATCTACGCGGCCAAGCGGGCCCGGCAGATCAACGACTACTACAACCAGCTCGGCGAGGGCATCCTCGAATACGTTGGTCCGCTGGTCGAGCCCGGGCTGCAGGAAAAGCCGCTGTCCATCGCCATGCGCGAGATCCACGCCGATCTGCTCGAACACACCGAGGGCGAGTAACAGGACGGGGCCGGGCGCGCTGTGATCGTCTTGGGGAGCCGTTTCAGAGCCTTCAAAGAAGGGCCGGCATAGATGGATCGCAAGCGGATCATTGTCGGCGTCTCCGGTGGCATCGCCGCCTACAAGGCGTGCACCGTTGTTCGTCAGCTCGCCGAGGCCGGTCATCAGGTCCGCGTCATCCCCACCGAATCCGCGTTGCGCTTCGTCGGGGCCGCCACTTTTGAGGCGCTTTCCGGTCAGCCGGTCCACACCGGCGTTTTCCAGGACGTTCCCGAGGTGCCGCATGTCCGTCTAGGTCAGCACGCCGATCTGGTTGTGGTGGCGCCGGCCACCGCCGACCTGCTGGCCCGGGCGGTGCACGGCCGCGCCGACGATCTGCTGGCCGCGACCCTGCTCACGGTGCGATGTCCGGTGTTGTTCGCGCCGGCGATGCACACCGAGATGTGGTTGCACCCGGCCACCGTCGACAATGTGGCCACGCTGCGCCGCCGGGGGGCTGTTGTACTGGAACCGGCATTCGGGCGCCTCACCGGCACTGACAGCGGCCCCGGCCGGCTGCCCGAGGCCGAAGAGATCACCACCCTGGCCCACCTGCTCCTGGAGCGCCAAGACGCCATGCCGTACGACCTCGCCGGCCGCAAACTGCTGGTGACCGCCGGTGGCACCCGTGAGCCGATCGATCCGGTCCGCTTCATCGGCAACCGCAGCTCGGGCAAGCAGGGATACGCGGTCGCGCGGGTCGCGGCCCAGCGTGGCGCTGAGGTCACCTTGATCGCCGGACATACCGCGGGACTCATCGACCCTGCCGGCGTGCACGTCGTGCATGTCAGCTCGGCGCAACAACTCGGGGACGCGGTGTCCAAGCACGCCCCCGACGCCGACGTCCTGGTGATGGCGGTGGCAGTCGCCGACTTCCGGCCCGCGCAGGTTGCCGCCGCCAAGATCAAAAAGGGCCCAAATAGCCAGGACGAACCGCCGACGATCGAACTGGTGCGCAACGACGACGTGTTGGCCGGCGCGGTGCGGGCGCGAGCCCACGGGGAGCTGCCCAACCTGCGGGCCATCGTTGGGTTCGCCGCCGAGACCGGCGACGCAAACGGCGATGTGCTGTTCCACGCCCGAGACAAGCTGCGCCGCAAGGGCTGTGACTTGTTGGTCGTCAACGCCGTTGGCGACGGCAGGGCCTTTGAGGTGGACAGCAACGACGGCTGGCTGCTGGCGTCCGACGGTACCGAGTCGGCGCTACAGCACGGTTCCAAGACGCTGATGGCCAGCCGCATCGTTGATGCGATCGTCACGTTCCTGCACGGCGACAGCGGATAGCGGCCAGGCAATGCGGCCAGCGGAAGGTTGTTAGAACAGTTGCGTGCGCCCGGCTCAGCCGGTTGAGCTAAAGGCGCTTAAAATAATTTGTCTAACTAACATTTAGTCAGGATGACTGGAAGGATGACAGAGTGAGCGAGAAGGGTCGGCTGTTTACCAGTGAGTCGGTGACCGAGGGACACCCCGACAAGATCTGTGACGCGATCAGCGACTCGGTCCTCGACGCGCTTCTGGCGGAGGACCCCCGCTCACGTGTCGCGGTTGAGACGCTGGTGACCACCGGACAGGTGCATGTGGTCGGTGAAGTGACGACAACGGCCAAGGAGGCGTTCGCCGACATCACCAACACGGTGCGCCGGCGCATCCTGGACATCGGCTACGACTCGTCGGACAAAGGCTTCGACGGCGCTTCTTGCGGGGTGAACATCGGCATTGGCGCGCAGTCGCCCGACATCGCCCAGGGTGTCGACACGGCTCACGAGGCACGCGTGGAGGGCGCGGCGGACCCGCTGGACGCCCAGGGCGCCGGTGACCAGGGCCTGATGTTCGGGTACGCGATCAACGACACCCCGGAACTGATGCCGCTACCCATCGCGCTGGCGCACCGGCTGTCGCGGCGGCTGACCGAGGTCCGCAAGAACGGGGTGCTGCCCTACCTGCGTCCGGACGGCAAAACGCAGGTCACCATCGGCTATGAGGACAACGTCCCGGTTCGGCTGGATACCGTGGTCATCTCCACCCAGCACGCCGCCGATATCGACCTGGACAACACGCTGACTCCCGATATCCGGGAGAAGGTGCTCAACACCGTGCTCGACGACCTGGCGCATGACACCTTGGATGCGTCGTCGGTTCGGATCCTGGTCAACCCGACCGGCAAGTTCGTCCTCGGTGGGCCGATGGGCGATGCGGGATTGACCGGTCGCAAGATCATCGTCGACACGTACGGCGGCTGGGCCCGCCACGGCGGCGGCGCCTTCTCGGGCAAGGATCCGTCCAAGGTGGACCGGTCGGCGGCTTACGCGATGCGCTGGGTGGCAAAGAACATCGTTGCCGCCGGGCTGGCGCAGCGGGTCGAGGTGCAGGTGGCGTATGCGATCGGCAAAGCCGCGCCCGTCGGCCTGTTCGTCGAGACCTTCGGCACCGAGGCGGTCGACCCGGTGAAGATCGAGAAGGTCATCCCCGAGGTGTTCGATCTGCGGCCCGGCGCGATCATCCGCGACCTGGACCTGCTGCGCCCCATCTACGCGCAGACCGCCGCCTATGGGCACTTCGGCCGCACCGACATCGAACTGCCGTGGGAGCAGCTGAACAAGGTCGACGACCTCAAGCGCGCAATCTAGCCGGCCCGCCGGCGCTGCTCAGCGATCGATACTGGACGGCAGCGGGTGGTCGGGGTCCAGCGCGGGCAGGCCATCGATGCTGTGCCGATTGCGTTCGACCAGGCGAATGTACCCGTCATCGGGCGCCTTTGTGTGATGCGCGTCGAGCACTGGCCGTTCGTCGATGAGGTCGTAGTACGGCACCGCATATCCGCAGGCATCGGCGATACGCTCGACATCAACGACGATGGCGGCGCGGACGCCTGGATGCAAATTCCCGAAATGCGCTCTGAGGCTTTCGAATTCGGCATCATCCGGGCGGACCGGGCGCCCGGTGCCGAACAGCCGCAGGATTCGCGAGTTACGGGTGAATGAGCAGAACATGAGGGTGATCCGCCCGTTGTCGCGCAGGTGGGCGATTGTTTCGGCACCGCTACCGAACAGATCGAGGTAGCCGATGGTGTGATCGTCCAGCACCGCGAAGGTGTCGCGATACCCCTTGGGAGAGAGGTTGACTCGGCCGCCTTCGGATGGGGCAGTGGCAACGAAGAACATGGCCTGTTTGCCGATGAACTCTCGGAGCGACTCGTCGATTCGCGAGAACTCTTTCGCCATCCGTCCGACCCTAGTGCAGAGCCGGGGACAGCTACCGCGCCAACGATCGGTTACGGTCGCGGGGCTTCATTGATACCCCTATACGGTGAATCGGTAGTCGTCGAGATCAAAGCGCCGACTGCGCCAGAAGGCCTCCAGTGTGGTGGTGGGACGTAGCGGCACGTCGCCGTGCTTGTCGAAGTAGTAGCTGTTGGCCAGCCGGCAGCTGTCCTGCCAGAACACCTGCCGGTGCCGCTTGCGCATCACCTCGGCGAAGTACCGGTCGTTGGCCTCCTGGGTCACCTCGACACGGGTGGCGCCGTCGCGCCGGGCGCGTTTCAGGCACCGCACGATGTGGTGGGTCTGCGTCTCGATGAGCGCGAAATACGACGAGCCGACATAGCCGTACGGGCCGAACACGCTGAACAGATTCGGGAAGCCGGGAACGCTGACGCCCTCGTAGGCCTGCAGTCGACGATCGTCCCAGAACCGGCTCAACGACCTCCCGCCGCTGCCGGTGACCGCAAAGGTCGGAACATTGTCGGTGTCCATTACTTTGAAGCCGGTCGCTAGCACCAGCACATCGATCTCGTGGCTTTCGCCGTCTGTGGTCGCCACCGCGAGGGGCGTGATCTTGTCGATCGGTTCGGTAATCAGCCGCACATTGTCGCGGTTGAATGTGGCCAGATAGGTGTTGTGGAAGCCTGGCCGTTTACAGCCCACGGCATAGCGCGGGGTGAGTTGCTCGCGGACCGTGGGGTCGCGGACCTGCTGACGCAGATAGGCAAGTCCCGCCGACTTCATCCTTTTGGCCAACGGAAACACCGTGAAGTACTGCGCTGCGATCGGGAAGGTCAGCTCGACAAAGGCCTGGCTGATCAGCCGCTGGACGACTTTGCCGCCGGGAATGCGCATCGCCCAGCGGGCCGGCGCCGGCAGGGGGACGTCGAACTTGGGGAAGCACCAGATCGGGGTGCGCTGAAATACGGTGAGCTGGTTGACGGTTGGCGCGATTTCGGGAATGACCTGCACGGC
>DATIOT010000275.1:0-2238 GCA_035472875.1 Mycobacterium sp. | reverse complement strand
TGCGGGTGGCGCTGATCGACGGCACCTGGGTTGCCTTCCCCACCGTCGAGCAGCTCGATGGGGCTGTGTTCGACATGGTGGTGGCCGGCCGGATTGTCGGCACCAGCGCGGACGGCAAGCCCGACGTGGCCATCATGATGGTCGAAGCCGAAGCCACCGAGAACGTCATCGCGCTCGTCGAGGGCGGCGCCCAGGCGCCGACGGAAAGCGTTGTGGCCGAAGGCCTGGAGGCGGCCAAGCCGTTCATCGCCGCGCTGTGCACCGCACAGCAGGAGCTGGCTGACGCGGCCGCCAAACCCACCAGTGAGTACCCGGTGTTCCCCGATTACGGCGACGACGTGTACTACTCGGTGTCCTCGGTGGCCACCGAGGAGCTGGCCGCCGCGCTGACCATCGGCGGCAAGGCCGAGCGCGACCAGCGCACCGACGAGCTCAAGGCCGAGGTGCTGCAGCGGCTCGCCGAGACCTACGAGGGCCGTGAACAGGAGGTCAGCGCCGCGTTCCGCTCGCTGACCAAGAAGCTGGTCCGGCAGCGCATCCTGACCGACCACTTCCGCATCGACGGCCGGGGCATCACCGATATCCGTGCCTTGTCCGCCGAGGTCGCCGTGGTGCCGCGCGCGCACGGCAGCGCGCTGTTCGAGCGGGGCGAGACCCAGATCCTGGGCGTCACCACGCTGGACATGGTCAAGATGGCCCAGCAGATCGACTCGCTGGGACCGGAAACGTCCAAGCGGTACATGCATCACTACAACTTCCCGCCGTTCTCCACCGGTGAGACGGGCCGGGTCGGTTCGCCGAAGCGGCGTGAGATCGGGCATGGCGCGCTCGCCGAGCGGGCCCTGATTCCGGTGCTGCCCAGCGTCGAAGAATTCCCGTACGCCATACGTCAGGTGTCCGAAGCGCTGAGCTCCAACGGTTCGACGTCGATGGGATCCGTCTGCGCGTCCACGCTGGCGCTGCTCAACGCCGGTGTGCCGCTGAAGGCGCCGGTGGCCGGTATCGCGATGGGGCTGGTCTCCGACGACATAGAACTTGAGGCGGTTGACGGCGGAAAATCGACCGAGCGTCGCTTCGTCACGCTGACCGACATCCTCGGTGCTGAGGACGCGTTCGGCGACATGGACTTCAAGTGTGCCGGCACCAAGGACTTCGTCACCGCGCTGCAGCTGGACACCAAGCTCGACGGGATTCCGTCGAAGGTGCTCGCGGGTGCGCTCGCGCAGGCCAAGGACGCCCGGCTGACCATCCTCGAAGTCATGGCCGAGGCCATCGACGCACCCGACGAGATGAGCCCGTATGCGCCGCGGGTGACCACCATCAAGGTCCCGGTGGACAAGATAGGTGAGGTCATCGGCCCCAAGGGCAAGGTCATCAACGCCATCACCGAAGAAACGGGCGCGCAGATCTCCATCGAGGACGACGGCACCGTGTTCGTCGGCGCCACCGACGGCCCCTCGGCGCAGGCCGCGATCGACAAGATCAACGCCATCGCCAACCCGCAGCTACCGACGGTGGGTGAGCGGTTCCTCGGAACCGTGGTCAAGACAACGGATTTCGGTGCATTCGTGTCGCTGCTGCCCGGGCGCGACGGCCTGGTGCACATCTCCAAGCTGGGCAGGGGCAAACGGATCGCGAAGGTCGAGGACGTCGTCAACGTCGGCGACAAGTTGCGGGTAGAGATCGCCGATATCGACAAACGCGGCAAGGTTTCATTGGTCCTGGTGGACGAAGAGGACTCGGCCAACGCGCCTTCAGCTCCTGCCCCGGCAGCCGCGCCAGCCGATGCCGCGACGGCCAGCAGCTGACGTAGCGACCCGGACTCCCTCCGGTCGTATGGGCGCCCTGCGGCGGGGCAAGCAGACCGCCGAAGCTACACCTGAACATCGGCTGCGCCGCACCTCACTGCCGGGCGGCTTGCGGGTGGTCACCGAGTACCTGCCCGCGGTGCGTTCCGCATCGGTCGGTGTCTGGGTTGGTGTCGGGTCGCGGGATGAGGGTGCCAGCGTGGCCGGGGCGGCGCATTTCCTGGAGCATCTGCTGTTCAAGTCGACCCCGACCCGCAATGCCGTCGACATCGCGCAGGCGATGGACGCAGTCGGCGGGGAGCTGAACGCGTTCACCGCCAAAGAGCACACCTGCTACTACGCACACGTGCTGGACAGCGATCTGGAGCTGGCCGTCGACCTGGTCGCCGATGTGGTACTCAACGGTCGCTGCGCCGCCGACGATGTCGAG
>DATIOT010000274.1:0-3492 GCA_035472875.1 Mycobacterium sp. | reverse complement strand
GCGCGGGTGGGGCTTTCGATCGTCAACAGTCCGGGCACCATCGACGCTGGCTATCGCGGTGAGATCAAGGTTGCGCTGATCAACCTCGACGCGGTTGAGCCCATCGTGGTACATCGGGGCGACCGCATTGCGCAGCTGCTGGTGCAGCGGGTCGAATTAGTCGAGTTGGTCGAGGTCGCGTCTTTCGACGAGGCCGGGCTGGCCGAAACATCCCGTGGCGATGGTGGTCACGGTTCCTCTGGCGGACATGCGAGTTTGTGATGGCATTCGGTAGACGCTCAGGCAAAGACGACAGCGAACACATTTCCGCCGAGCACGCGAAACCCGACGACCCCGACAAGCCACGAGTCGAAGCGCAGGCTGCCGCCGAGCAAGACCCCGACGATTCGGAAGAGCTGGAGGGCCCGTTCGACATTGACGACTTCGACGACCCGGCGGTCGCGGAGTTGGCCCGACTCGATCTGGGCTCTGTGCTCATTCCGATGCCGGAAGGCGGCCAGCTGCAGGTCGAGTTGACCGAGACCGGTATCCCGAGTGCGGTATGGGTGGTCACACCCAACGGTCGTTTCACCATCGCCGCCTACGCGGCACCCAAGACGGGCGGCCTGTGGCGTGAGGTGGCCAGCGAGCTCGCCGACTCACTGCGCAAGGACTCGGCCCAGGTCAGCATCAAGGATGGCCCGTGGGGTCGAGAAGTGGTCGGCATCGCCTCGGGCGTGGTGCGCTTCATCGGGGTCGACGGCTACCGCTGGATGATCCGCTGCGTCATCAACGGGCCGCACGAGACCATGGAGGCGTTGGAGCAGGAGGCGCGTGCGGCGTTGGCAGACACCGTGGTTCGCCGCGGTGATACACCGCTCCCGGTGCGGACGCCGTTGGTGGTGCAGCTGCCCGAGCCGATGGTCGAGCAGTTGCGAGAGGCCGCAGCTGCGCAGCAGGCCGAGGCGCAACAGCCGCCCAACGAGCCGGCCGCGCGCCGCAGCGCCGAGGGCTCGGCCATGCAGCAGTTGCGCACCACGACCGGCGGCTAGGCCTTGCGGGCCTAGAAAACGTTTTACGCTTCGGCGAGAGCGGCCAGGCAGGCCGCACCCAGCGCGGCGCTGTCCTTGCCGATCTGTTCGAGTGTCACCGTCCGCAGGGCCGCGTGCGGCGCGGCGCTGACCCAGTCGACGCCCACCTGCAGCGGGTGGATTGGATCATCGACTGCGGCGGCCACCCCCAGCGGCGCGGCCAGCCGGGTCAGGTCGGCGCAGCTGGGCGCGACGTAGGCCGCCGCTTCTTCCATGGCGTCGGGCAATTGTGGCCACTGAGCCCGCCACGACCGGGCCAGCTCCTCGGCCAGCCAGGGCGGGCTGGATGCCCGCATCTGGGTTGTCGCTGCCGCCAAACCGTCGGTTCGCAGCCGGGACGCCGAATACTGCGCCGCGAGAGCCGCCGGTGCTGCTCCCGGGGCGCCGACCCAGGCCGGCAGTGCGGCCAGGACTGCGATCGTGTAACCAGGGTGCGCGAGTGCCCACGCGGCCGCCACCGCGGCACCGATCGACACACCGCCGACGGCGATCGGACCTCCGCGTGCGGCGTCATCCAAAGCGGACAGATATCCATCGATCAACCGATCCGGCTGCGGGGGCGGGGTCACCAGCAGCGCGCCGACCTCGTGCAAAGGGCCGGAAAACGCCCGGTAGACGTAGTCGTCGTCGGACCCGGTTCCGGGCAACAACACGGTCGTGACACCGCGCAGATCGACAGCCACCCCTTGATAGTGCCCGGCGTTGGGGAGCGTTCCAAAATCACTGTTTGGTCCGGTTGGCGGCGGGGAACCAACAGGTCTACGGTGTCCGTTGGCATAGAGGGAAGCGCCGAAGCTTTATCAGCATTGTCAGGAGTGGCCATGGGGGCCCAAGGTTATCTGCGCCGGCTCACCCGTCGGTTGACGGAGGACCCGGAGGAACGTGACTCCGAGGAGTTGTCCGACGAGGTCGCAAGCACCGGCGCGCAGCGTGTGATCGATTGCGAGCGTGGCCAGGAAGTCACGATGGTGGGCACCTTGCGCAGCGTGGAAACGAATGGCAAGGGTTGCTCGGGTGGAGTCCGCGCCGAGTTGTTCGACGGTAGCGATACCGTCACGCTGGTGTGGTTGGGTCAACGCCGCATACCCGGCATCGACTCGGGTCGTACGCTGCGGGTGCGGGGTCGGCTGGGCAAGCTGGAGAACGGTGCCAAGGCCATCTACAACCCGCATTACGAAATTCAGCGGTGACAATTCCCAGCAACACCACTAATCGAACTAGCCCCGAACGCCTGCTGGCACAGGCGGGCGGGGTGAGTGGTGTCATCTACTCGTCGCTGCCGGTAGTGACCTTCGTGACGGCATCCAGCCTCTTCGGTTTGCTTCCCGCGATCGGGTCTGCCCTGGGCGTGGCCGCGCTGGTCTTGCTGTGGCAGATGATTCGGCGGGAATCCACGAAGCCGGCGTTCTCAGGGTTCATGGGGGTTGCCGTCTGCGCGCTGATCGCCTACGTGATGGGGGAGTCCAAAGGCTATTTCCTGCTGGGCATTTGGATGTCGTTGCTGTGGGCGGTGGTCTTCGCGGTGTCGGTCCTGATCCGCCGTCCCCTGGTCGGCTACATATGGAGCTGGGCCAGCGGACGTGATCGCGGCTGGCGCGGCGTTCCCCGAGCCGTCTATGCGTTCGACATCGCCACGCTCGGCTGGATGCTGGTATTCGGCGCCCGGTACGTGGTTCAGCAGCTCCTCTACAACGCCGATCAGACCGGTTGGCTGGGCGTGGCACGGATCGCGATGGGTTGGCCGCTGACCGCGTTAGCCGCACTGGTGACGTACGCGGCGATCAAGGCCGCTCAGCGAGCCATCTCTGCAGCCGGCAACGCGACTGACAGTGGTAGTGCCGCTGCTGGCGGCGCCCAGATCGACGTGGATACCGGCCTCAACTAGTCGACGGTCGGCGGCACGGCCGGCAGCAGCAGCTTGCGCAGATCTTCCTCCACCTCGGTGACCGCGACGAAGAGTAGTTCGTCACCACCTTCCAGCGGCTCGTCGGCCTCCGGCACGATGACTCGCGGGCCGCGCAGGATCGTCACCAGCGCAGCATCCCGTGGCAGCTGCAATCTGCGCACCGGCTTGCCGCCCCACGGCGTGTCGTCGGGCAGGGTGATCTCGACCAGGTTGGCCTGACCCGTGCGGAACTCCATCAGCCGCACCAGATCGCCCACGGCGACGGCTTCCTCGATCAGCGAAGCCAGCATGCGCGGAGTGGACACCGCCACATCCACACCCCAGGCATCGGTGAACAGCCATTCGTTGCGGGGATCGTTGACCCGCGCCACCACCCGGGGTATCGCGAACTCGGTCTTGGCCAGCAGGCTCAGCACCACGTTGACCTTGTCATCGCCGGTCGCGGCGACCACCACGTCGAAATCCTCGAGGTGTGCCGACTGCAGCAGGCTCAATTCGCAGGCATCGCCCAGACGC
>DATIOT010000273.1:0-7109 GCA_035472875.1 Mycobacterium sp. | reverse complement strand
CGTAAACGAAGCCCTTGGACATGGACTGGTCGAAGCTGTCGCCCTCGTCGTAGGTGGCCAGGTTGAAGTCGTAGAGCGACTCCGCGCTGCGCCGGCCGTTCACCGCAATGTGGCCGCCGTGCAACACCATTCGCACCTCACCGGAAACGTGCTCTTGAGTCTTGGTGACAAAACTCTCCAGTGCCGCCTTCAGCGGCGAGTACCACAGCCCGTCGTACACCAGCTCGGCCCAGCGCTGGTCGGTCTGACGTTTGAACCGGCCCAACTCGCGCTCCAGCGTGACGTGCTCGAGTTCGGTATGCCCGGTGATGAGCACCATCGCGCCCGGCGCCTCGTAGATCTCGCGGCTCTTGATGCCGACCAGCCGGTCCTCGACGACGTCGAGGCGCCCGACCCCCTGTGCGCCGGCGCGCGCGTTGAGTTCCTCGATAGCCTGCAGCATCGACACCGGCTTGCCGTCGATCGACACCGGCACCCCGCGCTCGAATCCGATGATCACCTCGTCGGGCGTACTCCAATTGAGCGTGGGGTCTTCGGTGTAGGCATAGATGTCCTTGGTGGGCGCATTCCACAGATGCTCCAGGAACCCGGTTTCCACCGCACGGCCCCACACGTTCTGGTCGATGGAGAACGGCGAGCGTTTGGTGACGTTGATCGGGATGGCGTTCTCTTCGGCGAACGCGATCGCCTTCTCCCGCGTCCACGCGTAGTCGCGGACCGGCGCCAGCACCTCCAGATCCGGTGCCAGCGAAGCGAATCCGACCTCGAACCGGACCTGGTCATTGCCCTTGCCGGTACAGCCGTGGGCGACGATGCCGCCGCCGTATTCTCGAGCGGCCGCGACCAGATGCTTGACGATCAGCGGCCGGCTGATCGCGGACACCAGCGGGTAGCGATCCATGTACAGCGCGTTGTTCAGCACGGTGGGCAGGCAATAGCCCTCGGCGAATTCGTCGCGAGCATCGACAACGACCGCCTCGACGGCGCCGCAGTCCAGCGCCCGCTGGCGGATGACTTCCATGTCCTCGCCGCCCTGGCCGAGGTCAATCGCCACGGCCACGACCTCGCGGCCGGTCTCCTTGCCTATCCAGCTGATCGCCACCGAGGTGTCCAGACCGCCCGAATATGCCAGGATGACGCGTTCTGACATGAATCAATCTCCAATCCGCAGCAGTCTCAGGCTTACTTGAGTTTTTCTAAAGTGGTGGCCAGCTCGGCGCCGGTCATCGGCTCTCGGGCAGCCACGAAGAGGGTGTCATCGCCGGCGATGGTGCCGACCACGTACGGTAGCGCCGCGCGGTCGATTGCGCTGGCCAAATAGTCAGCCGCGCCTGGCGGAGTTCGCAGCACCGCCAGGTTGGCGCTGGAGTCGACGGATACCAGCAGCTCGCTCAGCAGCCGGGAAAGTCGCGCGGTGCCACCAGACACCCCGCGCACCGGGCTGCCGTCCTCGGGGACGACGTAAACCCCGACGCCGCCGTCGGCGCCGCGCAGTTTCACCGCGCCGAGCTCTTCGAGATCGCGCGACAGCGTGGCCTGGGTGACATCGATGCCTTCGTCGGCCAGCAGCGCCGCCAGTTCGCTTTGGCTGCGCACCGGGGCCGACGACAGGATCGCCACGACGCGGGCCTGACGACCGGCGCGGGTGGTTTCGGGTGTGGCCTTCGAACCGCTACGGGTCATCGCAACCCCTCGAGCAGCCACACCAGCAGCGCCTTCTGGGCGTGCAACCGATTTTCGGCCTCGTCCCAGACGGCGCTGGACGGTCCATCCATCACCTCGTCGGTGATCTCATCCCCGCGGTGGGCCGGAAGGCAATGCAGCACAATGGCTTCCGAGTCCGACATTCCCACGAGTTGCGCGTTCACCTGAAACCGCCGAAACGGCTTGACCCGATCCAGTCCGTCGTCCTCCTGCCCCATCGACGTCCAGGTATCGGTCACCAGTACGTCGGCGCCCGCCGCGGCGACGGCGGCATCGGCGGTGACGGTGACCGAGGCGCCGGTGGCCCGCGCGCGCTGCTCGGCGGCGGCGACCACCGCCGGGTCGGGCGCGAAGCTGTCGGGCGCGGCGACGGTGACGTGGATGCCGGCGGTGACCCCGCCGAGCATCAGCGAATGGGCCATGTTGTTGGCGCCATCGCCGAAATAGGACAGCCTCAGGCCCTTTAGCGACCCTTTGCGTTCGGCGATGGTCTGCAGGTCGGCCAACACCTGGCAGGGATGGAACTCGTCGGAGAGTGCATTAACCACCGGCACCGTCGCCGTCGAGGCCATCGCGTCTAGCCGGTCTTGCCCGAAGGTCCGCCAGACGATGGCGTCGACATAGCGGGACAACACTTTCGCGGTGTCTTGCAGGGTCTCGTCCCGGCCCAGCTGTGTGCTGCGGGCGTCGACGACGACGGCATGCCCGCCGAGCTGTGCGATGCCCACCTCGAATGAGAACCGGGTACGGGTGGAGTTCTTGTCGAATATGACCGCGACACCGCGCGGCCCCTCGAGAGGACGACGGCTGAACGGGTCCTTCTTCAGTTCGGCAGCCAGCTCGAGGACCTCAGCCTGTTCGGCTGGCGACAGGTCGTCGTCGCGCAGGAAGTGTCGGGTCATGCTGAGCCCCCGGCGGCGTCGAGGATGCCCGGCAGGGCGGCGATGAAGCTGTCGATCTGGGATTCGGTGATGATCAGCGGCGGCGCCAACCGGATGACGTCGGGCGCGGCAGCGTTGACCAAGAATCCTGCGTTGCGTGCGGCCGCTTCGGCGTCCTTGGCCCGCGGCGCGGTCAGCACGATGCCCCACAGCAATCCGCGGCCGCGCACGTGATCGATCAGCGGGTGGCCGAGCGCTTCGATGCCGTGGCGCACCGACTTGCCCAACACCTCGGCGCGCCGGACCAGATCCTCGGCCGCCAGCACGCGCAACACAGCCAGCGCCGCCGCGGTGCAGATCGGGTTGCCGCCGAAGGTGCTGCCGTGCTGGCCGGGTGTCAGCAGCTCCGCAGCCGGTCCGACGGCCAGGCACGCCCCGATCGGCAGTCCACCGCCAAGCCCTTTGGCCAGTGTCACCACGTCGGGGGTGATGCCGTCGTGCTGGTGGGCGAAAAACGCGCCGGTGCGGCCCATTCCGGTCTGCACCTCGTCGAGCACCAGCAGAGCGCCGTGCTGGGCGGTGATATCGCGGGCGGCAGCAAGGTAGCCCTCGGGCGGGACGACAACGCCGCTCTCTCCCATGATCGGTTCCAGGAATACCGCGGCGGTGTCGTCGTCGACTGCGCCAGCCAGCGCGTCGGTGTCGCCGTACGGGACGTGCGTGACCTCACCGGGCAACGGGGCGAACGGCGCCTGCTTGCTCGGCTGACCGGTCAATGCCAGTGAGCCCATCGTCCGGCCATGGAAACCCTCTTGCGCGGCAACCAGTTTCGTGCGGCCAGTGAGCCGAGACAACTTGAACGCCATCTCGTTGGCCTCGGTGCCGGAGTTGCAGAAGAACACTCGCGTTTGGGTGTCCGCACCCAGCAGCGCGGCCAGTTCTTCGGCCAGCGCGATGCCGGGTGCGGTGGCATACAGGTTGGACGTGTGGCCCAGCGTCGCCATCTGATGCGTGACAGCCTCGATGACGGCGGGGTGACGGTGGCCGAGAACGTTGACCGCGATGCCGCCGAGCAGGTCTAGGTAGGTCTTGCCGTCCACGTCGGTGACGATGGCGCCATCCCCGCTGGCCAGGGCCACCGGCGGGGTGCCGTAGTTGTTCATCATCACGGCTTCCCAGCGCTGCCGCACAGCTTCGGTCTGGGTCATCGGGCGCCGCTCTCCCCCGCAAGCGGGTGGGGGTACCTCCCTCTGGGGGCGTGCCCCCACCTCATCGCTTCGTCCCCCCCAAGCGGGCGGTGCCCCCACTGCATCGTCGCCGGCGCGCGTCACGCGCTCACCACCTTGGTGCCGGTGCCCGCATCGGTGAACAACTCCACTAGCACGCAGTGTTCGACCCTCCCGTCGATGACGTGCGCGCTCGGCACTCCCGCTGTGACTGCCCTCAGACACGCCTCAACCTTGGGAATCATGCCGGCCTCCAGCGTGGGTAGCAGTTGCGCCAATGTGGCGGTATCGATTTCGCTGACCAACGAATCTCGATCTGGCCAGCTGGTGTACAGGCCTTCTACATCGGTGAGCATCAACAGCTTTTCGGCTCCCAGGGCTTCGGCCAGCGCCGCCGCGGCGGTATCGGCGTTGATGTTGTGCACCACACCGTCGGCATCCGGCGCCAGCGTCGACACCACCGGAATACGGCGTGCCGCAATCAGATCCAGCACCGCTGCCTTGTTGACCTGGTCGACGTCTCCCACCAGGCCGATGTCGGTGGCTACGCCGTCGACGGTGACGCTGCGCCGCACGGCGGTGAAAAGTTGCGCATCCTCGCCAGTGATGCCGACGGCATAGGGTCCGTGCGCATTGATCAGGTTGACCAGTTCGCGGCCCACTTGACCGAACAGCACCATCCGCGCCACGTCGAGAACTTCCGGTGTGGTGACCCGGAATCCACCCTTGAAGTCACCTTTGTCGATGCCGAGGCGGCGCAGCATGGCTGTGATCTGTGGTCCGCCGCCGTGCACGACGACGGGATGGATTCCGCAGTTGCGCAGAAAGGCCATATCGGCGGCGAACGCTCGCCGCAGCGTGTCGTCGGTCATGGCGTTGCCGCCGTATTTGATCACAACGACCTTGCCGTGCAACTGCTTTAGCCAAGGCAGGGCTTCGGCCAGCACCTGCGCCTTGACCTGGGTGGGCAATGCTTCGGTTTTCATGGTCATGAGCTGTAGGCCGAATTCTCTTCGACGTAGCCGTGCGACAGGTCGGTGGTGCGGATGGCGGCCTGACCGTCTCCGACGCCGAGGTCGACAGTGACCGCGATATCGGCGTCCGAAAGGTCCACCTCGCGGGAGCCCGGAGCCCCGACTCCGTCGATACACACCGCAGAACCATTGAATAACACCGTGATTCGATCAGGATCGAGGGTCACCGCCGGCGCCAAACCGACGGCTGCGACCACCCGGCCCCAGTTGGGGTCCGACCCGAACATCGCGGTCTTGACCAGGCTGTCGCGGGCGATCGCCCGCGCGGCAGCCAGCGCTTCATCCTCGGAGGCGGCCCCGGTCACTGTCACGGTAACACGTTTGGTGACGCCCTCGGCGTCCGCTTGTAGCTGCGCGCACAGATCGTCGCAGACCCACAGCACGGCGTCGTCGAGATTGGCCTGGGGCGGGGCGATCCCGCTGGCACCGGATGCCAGCAGCAGTACGGTGTCGTTGGTGGAGCAGCAGCCGTCGACGTCGAGCCGGTCGAACGTGCGGGCGGTGGCGCGGCGCAACGCCTGGTCGAGTGCTGCCGGATCGGCGACCGCGTCGGTGGTGAGCACACACAGCATGGTGGCCAGTGACGGCGCCAGCATGCCCGCACCTTTGGCCATCCCACCGACCGTCCAGTTGTTCGGATGGTGTAGCGCAACCTGTTTGGCCACTTTGTCGGTGGTCATGATGGCGTGCGCGGCGTCCTCGCCGCCGGTCAGTCCGCCTGCCATTTCGTGCACGATCTCACGGACACCGGCGAGCACCTTGTCCATCGGCAACCGGTCGCCGATCAGACCGGTAGAGCAGACTGCGACCTCGATGGCCCCGGTCTCGGTCCCCCAGTCCGACAATGCCGCGGCCACCGCCTCCGCGGTGGCATGGGTGTCCTGGAAGCCGCCCGGTCCGGTGCAGGCGTTGGCGCCGCCGGAGTTGAGGATCACCGCGCGCAGCTGTCCGGTGGTCAGCACCTGCTGGGTCCATAGCACCGGCGCGGCTTTGACTTTGTTGCGGGTGAACACCCCGGCGGCCGCGTAGTCGGGTCCTTCGTTGAAGACCAGTGCGAGATCGCGGACCCCCGAAGCCTTGATCCCGGCGGCAATGCCGGCGGCCCGGAAGCCGGCCGGGGCGGTGACCCCCTGCTCGCGCAGCAACCGTGCCGTGGCTGCCAAGTCCGTCACGGCGCGACCCCGACCACCGAAAGGCCTTCTGTCTCGGGCCAACCCAGGGCTAGGTTCATCGACTGCACTGCGGCGCCGCCGGTCCCCTTGACCAGATTATCGATCGCCGCGATTGCGACGAACGTCTCGGCGGCCTCGTCCACTGCGACGGCGACCTGCGCCGCATTGCTGCCGATCACCGAGCCAGTACGGGGCAGCTGCCCTTCAGGCATCAGATAAATGAAAGGTTCAGCGTCATAAGCCTTTTCGTAGGCAGCTCGCAGTTGTGATAGCGGGGATCGGGTGCGCGCGGTGCAGGTGGCCAGGATGCCGCGGGAGGTCGGGATGAGCACCGGGGTGAACGACACGGTGACGTCGCGGTCGGTGACGGCACCCAGCCCCTGGGCGATCTCGGGGGTGTGCCGGTGGGCGCCGGCGATGTTGTAGGCCCGTGCCGATCCGATGACCTCCGAGCCGAGCAAGTCGGCCTTGGCAGCGCGACCGGCTCCGGAGGTGCCGCTGACGGCGACCACGGTGACCGCGGGTTCGACGAGGTCCTCGGCCACCGCGGGTAACAGCGCCAGCAGCGCGGCGGTCGGATAGCAGCCCGGCACCGCGATGCGGCGTGCGCCGCGCAGCCGCTCCCGCGCGCCAGGCAGCTCCGGCAGCCCGTACGGCCAGCTGCCGGCGTGCCGGGACCCGTAGAACCGCTCCCACGCGGCGGCATCGCTGAGCCGGAAGTCCGCGCCGCAGTCGATGATCAGGGTTTCGGGGCTGAGCTGCTCGGCCAGCGCCGCCGAATGCCCGTGCGGCAAGGCCAGGAACACCACGTCATGGCCGCTCAGCACGGCAAGCTCGGTGGGCTCGACCACTCGCTGGGCCAGTGGCGTCAGGTGCGGATGGTGCTCACCCAGCGTGCTGCCGGCGCTGGCCGCGGCGGTCACGGAACCGATGGTGAGCCGGCCGTCGGCGTAGGCGGGATGCCCGAGTAGCAGCCGGAGGATCTCACCGCCCGCGTAACCGCTGGCACCGGCAACCGCCACCTTGAGAACGTCGGCCATTTCGATCATTCTGCATGATTATGCAGTAGTTTGCAAATCAATTCCGCCGCGG
>DATIOT010000272.1:0-6798 GCA_035472875.1 Mycobacterium sp. | reverse complement strand
CGCGTTCGTCAGTGACGTGAGGTTGCCGATTTGATCCCGCGAGCAGACGCAGAATCGCCTAAAGCAGAGCATTTTAGTGCGATTCTGCGTCTGCTCACCCAAAAGGCCCGTAATACCTGGCGTGCGCTGACCTCGATGGGCACCGCGTTGGTGCTGTTGTGTTTGCTCGCGCTCGGCGCGATACCGGGTGCGCTGCTGCCGCAGCGCAACCTCAACGCCGGCAAGGTCGACGACTACCTGGCCGCCCATCCCGCGATCGGCCCGTGGCTGAATCGCCTGCAGGCCTTCGACGTGTTCTCCAGCTTCTGGTTTACCGCCATCTATGTGTTGCTGTTCGTGTCCCTCGTCGGCTGCCTGACTCCGCGGATGATCGAGCACGCCCGCAGCCTCCGCGCCATGCCGGTGGCGGCCCCACGCAACCTGGCGCGGCTGCCGAAGCACGCCAGGGCCCAGCTTCTTGCCGGGCCCGGGGAGTTGAACACCCTGGCTAACACCATCGCCGGCCGACTGCGTGGCTGGCGCACGGCCATCCGCCATCAGGAAGACGCCGTCCCGGAATCCGTTGAGGTCTCTGGCGAGAAGGGCTATCTGCGCGAATTCGGCAACCTGGTCTTCCACTTCTCGCTATTGGGCCTGCTGGTCGCGGTGGCCGTCGGCAAGCTGTTCGGCTACGAGGGCAACGTGATCGTCATCGCCGACGGCGGCCCCGGATTCTGCTCGGCTTCGCCGGCCGCGTTCGACTCGTTCCGCGCCGGCAACACCGTTGACGGCACGTCGCTGCACCCAATTTGCATCCGGGTCAACGACTTTCAGGCGCATTACTTGCCGTCGGGTCAGGCCACCTCGTTCGCAGCCGGCATCGACTATCAAGCCGGCCACGATCTGACGGCGAACAGCTGGCGGCCCTACCGGCTGGAGGTCAACCATCCGCTTCGGGTCGGCGGCGACCGGGTTTACCTGCAGGGCCACGGCTATGCACCCAACTTCACCGTGACTTTCCCGGACGGGCAGACGCGCACGTCGACCGTGCAATGGCGACCCGACAACCCGCAAACCCTGCTCTCGTCGGGGGTGGCGCGCATCGACCCGCCCGCCGGCAGCTATCCCAACCCCGCCGAGCGCCGCAAACACGAGATCGCGATCCAGGGCCTGCTGGCGCCGACCGAGCAGCTGGATGGCACCCTGTTGTCGTCGCGCTTCCCGGCCCTGAACGCCCCTGCGGTGGCCGTCGACATCTACCGCGGCGACACCGGCCTGGACAGCGGCCGACCCCAGTCGTTGTTCACCCTGGATCCTCGGCTGATTGAGCAGGGCCGGCTGACCAAGGAGAAGCGGGTCAATCTGCGTGCCGGCCAAGAGGTCCGGATCGACCAGGGTCCGGCTGCCGGCACCGTCGTCCGCTTCGATGGCGCGGTGCCGTTCGTCAACCTGCAGGTCTCCCACGACCCGGGCCAGACCTGGGTGCTGGTTTTCGCCATCGCGATGATGGCCGGGCTGCTGGTGTCGCTGCTGGTGCGCAGCCGCCGGGTGTGGGTGCGTCTGACGCCCGCGGCCGACGAAGCCGCGCAGGCCGGGCCGGGTACGGTGAACGTCGAGCTGGGCGGTCTGGCCCGCACCGACAACTCCGGTTGGGGTGACGAGTTCGAGCGATTGACCGAGCGATTAGTGGCCGGACTCGGCGAGTCCGATGCCGGTGACCGGGCCGAAACGCCCCCAGCGTCCCGAAGGAGTTCTCAGGTGGACGTCACATGAACACCCTGCACGTCAACATCGGCTTGGCGCGCTACTCCGATTGGGCGTTCACCTCTGCGGTGGTGGCCCTGGTCGTTGCGTTGCTGCTGCTGGCCTTTGAGCTGGCTTACGTCGGCGCCCGCCGTGCGGACCACCGCTCGCGGGTGCTGGCCGGTTCGGTTGCCGCCGACAGTGCCGCCCCCGGCATCGTGGAAGACGTTCCACAACGTCCCTTGGACGAGCGCGTCGGGCGGGCCGGGCTGGCCGTGGTCTACCTCGGGATCGGGCTACTGCTTGCGTGCATCGTGTTGCGCGGCCTGGCCACCCTGCGGGTGCCCTGGGGCAATATGTACGAGTTCATCAATCTGACCTGTTTTTCCGGGCTGGTCGCCGGCGCGATCGTGTTGCGCCGCCCGCAGTACCGCCCGCTGTGGGTTTTCCTGCTCGTACCGGTACTGGTCCTGCTCACCGTTTCCGGACGCTGGCTGTATGCCAATGCCGCCCCGGTGATGCCTGCGCTGCAGTCCTACTGGTTGCCCATCCACGTGTCGGTGGTCAGCTTGGGTTCCGGGGTGTTCCTGGTCGCCGGTATTGCCAGCATCCTGTTCTTGCTGCGCACCTCGCGGCTAGGGAATCACGACGTGGAAGACACTGACGGCATGCTGGCCCGCGTGGTGCAGCGGTTCCCCGACGCGCAGACCCTGGACCGCATCGCCTACCGAACCACGATCTTCGCCTTCCCGGTGTTTGGTTTCGGCGTCATTTTCGGCGCGATATGGGCCGAAGAAGCCTGGGGCAGGTACTGGGGCTGGGACCCCAAGGAGACGGTTTCATTTGTCGCGTGGGTGGTATACGCGGCCTATCTACACGCCAGATCAACCGCGGGATGGCGGGACAGGAAAGCGGCCTGGATCAACGTGGTGGGATTCGTGGCCATGGTCTTCAATTTGTTCTTCGTTAACCTGGTGACTGTAGGCCTGCATTCCTATGCGGGCGTGGGCTGACAGTTAGCAACCGACCCAGATAACTCCAGCAAGGGGGAGTGCACGTGTCCGACCAGCCAACGACGGGCGTGGGGGTGCCCCAACATCCGACCACAGAGTTTGCGCCCCAGACGCCTCAAGGGCCACCGGAGCCGCCGCCTCAGGAACACGCCGGCGAACCGCCGGCAGAATCCGGCGGCGACGCGCCGACCCGGGCCTTCACCGGATTCCGCACAGAACGGCGGGTCCCCGGACCCGAGAGGCGAGAGGCGGCACCGCCGACAGCACGCGGCCCCGCCCCGATGCCGCCCTGGGACTCCACACCGGTTACGGGCATCCCGCGGGTCGACCCGACTGCATTCGGGGCCTATTACAACGGCGGGGCCGACGCGGCGCCCGCCGAAGCGCCGTACCGCCCCGAGCACGTGCCGCACACGCCGTATCCGGAACTGTCGACCGGCATGCTGTTGCGACCCGTCAAGCCGCCGCCTTCGGAGGGATGGCGTCGGTTGCTCTACGTGCTCTCCGGTCAGCTGATCAACCTGGGGGAGAGCCCGCGAGCCGCCCGCTATAACAACCTGGTGGCCAGGGTCAACCGGCCGTTGCGCGGTTCCTACCGGATCGCGCTGCTGTCTCTGAAGGGTGGCGTTGGCAAAACCACGATCACCGCGACGCTGGGGTCCACCTTCGCGTCGATCCGCGGCGATCGGGTGGTGGCCGTAGATGCCAACCCCGACCGAGGAACCTTGAGCCAGAAGATCCCGTTGGAGACATCGGCCACGGTGCGTCAGCTGCTACATGACGCCGGAACCATCGACCGCTACAGCGATGTCCGCCGGTACACCTCGCAGGACCCGAGCGGACTGGAAGTGCTCGCGTCCGAAAGCGATCCGGCCATTTCAGACGCATTCAGTGCCGACGATTACACCCGCACCCTGGACATCCTGGAGCGGTTCTACGGCTTGGTGCTCACCGACTGCGGTCCCGGGCTGTTGCATTCGGTGATGTCGTCGGTGCTCGACAAGGCCGATCTTCTCATCGTCGTCAGCTCGGGATCCATCGATGGCGCGCGCACCGCCTCGGCGACGCTGGACTGGCTGGACGCGCACGGTCACGAAGAGAAGGTCCGCAATTCGATCGCGGTCATCAACGCCGTGCGGCCACAAACAGGCAAGGTCGACATGAATAAGGTGGTCGATCACTTCTCACGACGCTGCCGGGCGGTGCAGCTGGTGCCGTTCGACGCTCACCTGGAAGAGGGCGCAGAGATCAGTCTGGATCGGTTGCGCCGGGCAACCCGCGAAGCGCTCACCGAGCTGGCAGCCGTTGTCGCCGATGGGTTCCCGGGCGATAAGCGCAACCCAGGCGTCGCTCAGTGAGGGTTGTTGTCCCCGTCTCCTAACCGCCCCAAGAACTCTGGGTCGTCGTCAGGTCCAATTACCCGAGTCTTCGGCCGGTTGGTCTGTGACCGCGCCGCACGCCAGCCAATGTAGATGAGCGTCCCCAGAATCAGGACGATCAGCAGGTAGAGCACTCAACACCTCCTTCAGCGAATATACCCGCGCCGTAGGCTCGACCTGTGACAGCAGGGCGTAGCGACAACAGCTCGGGCGATCACCCGGACGCTCAAACCGGGCACAGCGCGGGTGAGTACGTCGGGAATCACGTCGTCGTCGACGTCTTGCTTTACGCGGCGGCGCGGTTGCTGCTGGTGGTCATGCTGACCGGCGCGATCTATGGAGTGGCGCAATTGCTGGGGGTCGCCCAGTTCCCCATCGTCGTCGCGGCGTTATTCGCTCTGATCATCGCGATGCCTTTCGGCATCTGGTTGTTCGGCCCGCTGCGCCGGCGCGCTACCGCCGCGTTGGCGATAGCCGGCGAACGCCGGCGCCGGGAGCGCGAACAGCTGCAAGCCCGGCTGCGTGGCGAGGCAGTAGCTGACGCGGGACCCGACGAGGAGTGAGATCGCGCGCTCAACCGTTCGGCATGAGCACGACCTGCGCGGCATAGCTTAGGCCCGCGCCGTACCCGATCAGCAGGGCCAGATCGCCGGGCTTGGCCGCCCCGGTTGCCAGTAATTCGGCCATCGCCAAGGGAATGGAAGCCGCGGACGTGTTTCCGGTGTGCTCAATATCGTTGGCAATAATCGCGTCGGGGCGCAATTCCAGGTTCTTGGCCAGCACTTCATTGATCCGGCTATTGGCTTGGTGAGGGACGAACACGTCGATCTCATCGGGTCTGATTCCTGCTGCGTCCATTGCCTGCCGACCAACTTTGCCCATCTCGAATGCCGCCCAACGGAAGACCGTGCTGCCTTCAAGCCGCAGAAATGGGCGGGGGCCCGTTGGGTTCTCCATATACGCGATCCAGTCAATGTCCTGGCGTATGGCGATGGCCTGCTCGCCATCACTACCCCAGACGGTCGGTCCAATACCTTGAATGGGCGTCTCGCCCACCACGACTCCAGCTGCGCCGTCGGCGAATATGAAGCAGTTGCTACGGTCCTGCATGTCCACTGTGGGGGATAGTTTCTCCGAACCGATGACCAGGATCTTGGCGGCGCTTCCGCCCCGGATCATGTCGGCTGCGACGCCGATCGCGTACCCGAAGCCGGCGCACCCTGCTGAGATATCGAATGCGGGCACACCCGTAGCGCCCAACCCCGATGCGACCGCCGGGGCACAGGCGGGGGTCTGCAGAAAATGGGTGCTGGTCGCGACGATCACGCCGTCGATGTCGGTTGCTGTGAGTGAGGCCTTTGAAATTGCCTGTTGGCCCGCCTCGATCGCCATGGAAGCGGCGGATTCTTCGCGGGCGGCGAATCGGCGCGTTTTGATTCCGGTTCGGGAATAGATCCACTCATCGGAAGACTCGATGTTCTGACACAACTCATCGTTGGTCACCACCCGCTCAGGGCGGTATGCCCCGATACTCAGCAATCCGATGCTCTTGGGCCCGCTAGTCGTGGCGATCTGCTTCATTGCGGTCCCCGATCGGTTTAATCCGGCTAGTGGTCAACGGCCGTCAGTGTCGACGTCGATCCCTTATTGATATCGGATCCGTCGATGTCTTCGTAAGGAGCGCTGCAATCTTGTGTCAACGTTGCTTGACACAAGCAGCGTGTCAAGTTACATTGACGCGTATGAGCGAATTGTCCGAACTCTCGGAGCCGTCCGGGGATCCGGCCGCTGAGGCGGCGGGCAATGCCGACCCGGCGGTTGGGCTGCGGGCGGTTCGTGCCTTGCAGCGGCTGCAGGAGCGCCTGGAGGCGATCCACGTCGCCAATGCACGCGCGCAAGGCTGGAGTTGGCAGGCCATTGCCGAGGCGCTTGGAGTGAGTCGGCAGGCCGTGCATCAGAAGTACAACCGGAGGAGATGACGCATGTTCGAGCGCTTCACCCGTCAAGCCCGAGTCGCCGTCGTACTCGCTCAGGAGGAGGCCCGTGAACTGCCGACCCGCGAAATCGATACGCAGCACCTGCTGCTCGGTGTGCTGCAGGCGGCAGGCAACGACTTGTCCACCGTGTTGAGCGGTTACGGGTTGACCGCCGATGTGGTGCGGGCCCGGTTGATCGAGGCTTCCCCGACGACCGACGATTCTTTCAACGAGGACGCCGGGGCGCTGCGTGCGATCGGCATCGACTTGCGCGCGGTGCGCGACAGCGTGGCGCGCACCTTCGGCGCCGACGCGTTCGACAACGCGCTACCTCGGTCCGGCCGCCGACGCCGCCGGCGTGGGCATATTCCATTTACCCGCGCCGCGAAGAAGTGCATCGAGCTCGCCGTTCGAGAAGCGTTGGCCCACAAGGACAATGAGATCTCCTGCGAGCACCTCATACTGGGCATTATGCGCAGCGGCGACAAGTCGGCCATCGGCCTGATCACCGAACACGTCTACACCGCGCAGTTGCGCGCCTCGATCCTCGCGCTGCTGGACAAAGCCGCCTAGTGTCCTGAGTCATTAATTCGGGTGCAGTAGCTTCCGATGCTGGCCAGGATTTGGTCGGCGGTCTTGGTCCAGACGTAGGGTCGCGGGTACTCGTTCCAGGTGTCGATCCAGGCCCGGATGTCGGCGTTGAGTTGG
>DATIOT010000271.1:0-4290 GCA_035472875.1 Mycobacterium sp. | reverse complement strand
TTCGATGATTCTGCGTAGGTCGGAGTTGCGGTAGAGGGTGGCTCGGCCGAGTCCGGTACGTGCAGCGACGTCATCGAAGGTCACTTGTTGTCCGGCGAGAATGATTGCGGCGCAGGCGTCTTCGACGTGTTGGCGGCGTTGTTCGGGGGTCATCCGGTCTGTGCCTGACTGATGTGGACGTCGAGGCGTTCGATCAGGCGGCGGTGGCGTTCGGCTTCGCCTGTCCAGCCGCGGGCTTCGGCGTCACGGGCCAGGGTTTCGGAGTCGGCGCGCTGGGCGGCCAGTACGGGCAGGTAGCCGGTGTCGGTGCGGAAGTTGGGGCAGTGTTCACAGATATTGGCGTAGGCGCACGGGCCCTGGACCTGGGCGCGGATGCAGAAGCCACCGGCGAGGCGGGCCTTGACCGCCGGGGCTTGTTTCCAGTCGCCGTCGACGATCGGCAGTGGGGTGCGTCCCTGGGGTGGCTCGGCGGGCAGGGTGCCGAGGTGGGCTTTCGCGGCGGTCAGGGCCCGCTCGTATTCGGTGCGCACGGTCGAGTCGAATAATCGTCCGTAGCGCAGGCTCATCTCGGCCGAGACATGTTGGATATACGGGTGATCTGCGGCGGGTCGATCATCCCGGCGTGGGTCGGTTGACCAACGAGCCAGGAGACCCGCATGCAGCAGTTCATGCCGTGCCTGATCCGTCATCATCGTGGGGCGGAGCTGGTCGCGATCACCCTCGGGCATCCGCTGCTGGATGACTACCTGGCTTTCGTTGCGGCGCGAGCTCGGGTCAACACCTTTTTGGCGGTGGCGTCGGATTTGAAGATCTTCTTCGATGTGGTTGCCAAGGAACCGGCCCAGGTGAACGCCGCAGATGTGTTCGCGTTCTTGGCCTTTCAACGCAGTCCCCGCCGGGGCGAACGGGTGGTGCGTCTGGAGGACGCGGAGCCGGGGTTAGCGGCGCGCACGATCGCCCGCCGGTTGTCGAGCGTGCGCGGCCTGTACGCCTACCTCGCGGCCCGCGGTGACACCGGCGTGAGCCGCAACCCGGTTCCGACCAGCCTGGCCGCCCGCCGCCCCGGTGCTCGGCGCGGCAACGGTAGTGTGCCGTTGATCCGCACCCCGCGGACGCTGCCACGGGTGCTGGTGCCGAGCGAGGTCGACGCGCTGCGGTCGGCGCTGCGCACCCACCGCGACCGGGCCATGGTCGAGGCGATGCTGCTGGGCGGGCTGCGACGCTGCGAGGTACTGGGCCTGCGTCTCGACGACGTCAATGCCGGTGAGCGCCGGGTGTTCGTGGCCGAAGGCAAGGGAGGGCGGCAGCGGATCGTGCCGGTATCGGCGCGGTTCTTCGCCTCGCTCGGGGACTATCTGGATCAGGAGCGGCCGCTGGCGTCGACCGAGCGGGTGTTCGTGGTGTTGAAGGGGTCCCGGCGCGGCGCGCCGCTGTCGGCGGCGGGTCTGGACGAGATCCTCGATGGTGCGCGCGGCCGCGCCGGGCTGACCCAGGCGACGTGCCATCAACTGCGGCACACCTGTTTCACCCGGCTGCGGGAGGCCGGGATGGCACTGGAGGCCATCCAAGCCCAGGCCGGCCACGCCTCGATCGACTCGACCCGCATCTACCTGCACCTGGCCAACGACTGGCTGGAACGGGAGTACCTGCGCGCCGCGGAAGCGATCGAGGCTCAGACCGCGCCACACGCCGACGGGAACACGCGATGAGCGGCTCACCGGTACGCCGCGCCGACGTCGAAGAGCTGGTCGCCGCCTACCGGGCCGACCTGGCTGCGGCGGGCATGTTCGCCGCGCACCCGGTGACCTCGGTGGCCCGCACATTCCTCACCCGCGTCGGCGTCGACGGGTGGGCCCGATTGCCGCTGGCGCAGCAGTGCGCGCTGCCACTCAAGGACCGCCGAGTCGTTGGCTGGCTGATCGTGACCGGACGGGTCCGGCCGAGCCCGGACTATCTCGTGGCGTGCCGGCCCTACCTCGGCGAGGTCGCCGCCCACCACCACCGGACATTCCACGCCCGGTTCAGCGCGCGCTCCACCGAACTCGGCTTCGACCGGATCGTGACCCGCCTGCAGTGGTCGGCGCTGGTCAAGGTGGCCGCGCTGGCCGGGCTGACTCCCGAGCAGCTGACCCAGCCGGTGATCGATACGCAGCGAAAAGCGTTGACCGAAGCGATAACTCGTCACCGACCCGACAGCCACGGCGCCAAGGCACTGAGCGCGGCGCTGTTCGGTGCGCAGACCACCCTGTTCCACCTCGGCGTCCTGGACACCGCGCCCCGCAAAACCAACCCGGACCGCTCGGCCGAGCGGGCCGCCCAGTGGGCGGCGGTCCCGCCACGGCTGGCGGCCACCCTCACCGGTTACATCGCCCAGACCCGGCTGTCGTTGCGCCCCTCGACGATGGTGCGCGTCGAAGGCGTGCTGCGTGAGTTCGCCGGCTGGCTGGCCGCCAACGCCCCCCAAGTGGTCTGCATCGCCGACCTGCGCCGGGCACACATCGAGGCCTACAAGCTGCACCTGTCCACCCGCCCCTCGGCCCGCGGCGGCCGGTTGTCCAAGACCAGCCTCGCCGAGCACCTCGGCACCCTGCGCACCTGCTTCGAACGGATCACCGAATGGGGCGGCGACGACGTCCCGGCCAGGGTGCTCGTGTTCTCCGGCGACCTGCCCATCCGCGACGAGCCGTTGCCCCGCTTCCTCGACGACGCCGCGTTCACCAAGCTGCTGCAGGCCACCCGCGCCCACCCCGACCCGTTCGTCCGACTGTGCGTGGAGTTCCTCGCCCGCACCGGCCTGCGCAAGGGCGAATTCCTGGATCTCACAGTCGATTCCGTCGTGCAAATCGGCGCGGCCTACTGGCTGCATGTGCCGTTGGGCAAGCTGCGCACCGACCGCTACATCCCCTTGCATCCCCAACTCAAGGATCTCCTCGACGCCTGGCTCGCCACCCGACCCAGCAGCCTGCGCAGCCGCTACCTGTTCGTCGAGCACGGCCAACGCATCGGCGAGGGCCGCGTCGATCGGGCAGTCGCCAAAGTCGCGAAAGCAGCTGGCGTTGGCCATGTTTCGCCCCATCGCCTCAGGCACACATTGGCGACCCAGGCGATCAACCGCGGCATGACCCTCGAAGCACTGGCCGCGTTGTTGGGGCACCGATCGATGCGGATGACCCTCGTGTATGCCCGAATTGCCGACCGCACCGTCGCCGACGAATACTTCTCCGTCAGCGCAAAGGTCGAAGCCCTCTACGACCAGCCGCGCGCACTGCCCGCCGACGCCGAAGGCGCCGAAATGCGCAAGCTCCGTGTCGAGATGCACCGCCGGATGCTCGGCAACGGCTACTGCGCCCGACCCATCGGCCTGGACTGCCACTTCGAATCCATCTGCGAATCCTGCACTTTCTTCCAAACCACCATCGAATTCCGCCCCACCCTGCAGGCTCAACGCAATGACGCCGCCAAGAAAGGACAGCTCGGTCGCCAGAAAGTATTCGACGGACTGCTCGCCCGACTCAATCAGACCGCCTCCTGACAAGACGCACTTGACAAGATCACCCGCATAATGCCCGAGCAGGGTCATCAGGCTCTGCAGGGAGACACCGGCGTTGACCAGGGCGGTGGCGTAGGTGTGACGCAACTGGTGTGGGGTGGTGTGCGGCAGACCGGCGCCGCGAGTAACGCGGGTCATGACGTCGCGAAGCTGATAGACGGTCAGGCGCCGGCCATGGTGGGTGAGCAGGAAATCGGTGGGCCGTGCGGTGCGGGGGTGTGGCAGCGGCCGCCCGGGTGAGCGGTGGGCCACGATGCGGTCGATTAGCGCGACGGTTTCCTCATCCAGTGGCACCATGCGTTCGGTGTTCAGCTTGCCCAGCGGCACCTTCAGCCACGCCCCTTGGCTGGGGATCTCGTGCACACAGTCCAGTTCCAGGTCGACGAGCTCGCCGATGCGCAAGCCGGTCGCCCGTTGCAGCAGTAACGCGTCGGCGGGCAGCCGCTCGGGCCAGGCCTGTAGCGCCTGGGTCAGGCGCCGGTCCAGGTCGGGAGGCAGGTAGCGGGGCAACGGCCGGGGCAGCTTGGGGATGTCGGAGCGAAACACCAAGCGCCGCTTGGGTGCTTCCGGCCAGCCCCATTCGGCGATGTCGTTGAGCAGGCAGTGCACCGCTAAGACCCGGCCACGGCGCTCAGAGGCCTGGATCGGTGCACCAGTGCGTGAGTTCATCGCCTCGGCAGTCGCGGTCAGGTAGGTCTCGATGTGGCGGCGCCGGTCCAGGTCGGCCAGATTCGATAGCG
>DATIOT010000270.1:0-3117 GCA_035472875.1 Mycobacterium sp. | reverse complement strand
GCGATTGCCTGGGCTCCCGCGCCAGAAGGCGGCGTGCCGGTCGGTTGTCCCGCAGGTACGTGGGACACCGGCCTTTTGTCGCGCATCGCACCGACAGCACATGACGACGAGAACAGAGCCGACCCGAGCCAGAATCCCGATCTTGATTACCTGATTCGGGGCACGGTGCAGGACACGACGACGCGGCGCATGGGCGGAGTGGCGGGGCATGCCGGCGTGTTCTCGACGGCGCACGACGTCAGCATCTTCGCGCAGGCCCTGCTAGATCGGCTTGCGGGCCGTCCGAGCAGTTTTCCGCTGAAGCAAGCGACCGTGGAATTGATGACGTCTCCCCAGCAGCCCGGACATACAGCTGAACAACTAGAAGCGGCGAACGATGCCGCCCGAGAAGCCGTCGCAAAGAGACCGAACACATCAGACCCGTTGCTCGCTCCGAAGTATCCGGCGATCAGGGGACAAAACCTGCGTGGCTTCGGCTGGGATATCGATACGGCCCAGTCCACGCCGCGAGGCATGGTCTTTCCGATCGGTAGCTTCGGCCACACAGGCTTTACCGGAACCTCGCTTTGGATAGACCCGGGCTCAGATACCTACGTAGTTCTGCTCGCAAACTCAATCCATACGCGAGGCAGTCCACCCCTCTCGAATCTGCGAGGTGAAGTTGCGACGGCGACGGCCCAGGCCTTGCGCCTTTACAGCAGTGCGCCTTCGGCCGCGACTTCGACACACCCCGGGAGACCTCGGTGAAAGTAAAACCCCGTCATTCGCTGTCTCTGTAGCCAGGGCAGCTTGCCAAGAAGGGTTTTCGGCGTCTCCCCTCTGGGTCGTCGCAACAGTTCAATCCTGACAGGAGGCTCAACCCCTCTCGCGGGATGTGCGCTCATGGAAGGGTCGGGCACCGTCGACAGGAGCTAACGTCTCAGCAGGCGGAGAGGCTCAGGGCCGCTCGAAGTGTTGGTAGTCGGGAGTCGTCCAGTAGCCACCCCACCGCCAGCCACGATCTGTGAAGATGAGCACGGCTGGGTCGCCGTTGTGTAAGAGTCCCGGGTCGGTGCGGCTGCGGTCCAGGTAGGCCGGCGCATTCTGCGGTTCGAAATACCCGCTGGCGTAGAGGCACGGGTTGAGAAGCGGATTGAGATCGATAGCCCGACCGTAGGCGTGTGGAGACCATTCGTTGGTTCCTGGGATGGTTCGGCAGTTGAACGCCGAAGTGTTGTTGTCCTCCATGGATAACTCATCATCAGCGTCCGAGTAGTGGTCGACCGTGCGGATCTTCTCGACGGGATAGCCCAGTCGGTAAAGCTGCTCGAAGATCGCGATGACCTCCGGCACCAGGTCTTCATGCACGATTAGCTCGCCGCGGTGGGTCTGGCCGTCGAAACCGATGTGGTCGACGTTGACCCGTCGCAGCCGCCCCGGCTCGACGGGGCAACCCGGCCGCCAGGTCGCGCCGAGTTCGGCGGCGGTGACCGGCTCCACGGTCCCACCGACAGGTGCTGGCGGCGCGCTGGCCGACGACGACGCGGCCGACGACGACGCGGCCGACGGCGACGGTGTAACAGCCGGTGACGGTGTGGCCGCAGGAGGTGGCAGTGCGGAGGTGCACTGCACCAGCGCGACACAAGCTGCGAGCATTTCCGCCAGCACGGCACTCCGCCGCTTGTAAGACGTCAATTGGGATGAGTCCTCACCGCTTGCTTCCATCCCTACAAGACCGCTGCAATAAGCGGTTTCGCTAGACAAGCCCGGTGCCAAGGCTACCGCAGACAGAATTCTTGCACTGGCTACGGAGGTGGCTACTGCGCGAGCGATTGGCGAGCTGATCGCGGCCGGCGAGCACGAGGGTTCGGCATCACGTTGGACTCTTTTACTAGGAACGCGCCTTGATCTCGGTGGCATCGCTAGGCCATTCCGCGGGCACAAATGGCGGTGCCGCGGTGTTGCCATACGCACGCGTGCGTCAATAAGGAAGGAGACGCGAGTGAAGATTCGCTTCGGGATCGGGCTGGGTGCGGACACCGCTCCGGATCAGCTCGCCAGCATTGTCGACCACGTGGAGAGCAGCGGGGTGGACTCGCTGTGGTTCTCCGAGCTGGTTTACTCCCCGGCGGTCGATCCCATGGTCGGTATGGCCTACGCGCTGGCCCGCACAACCCGGTTGAAGGTGGGCACCTCGATCGCGGTGCTGCCTGGGCGTCATCCGGTGCTGGTGGCCAAACAGTTGGCGTCGCTGGCGGCCGTCGCGCCGAAGCGGGTTCTTCCGGTGTTCGGTTTGCGTTCGGCGATTCCGGCCGAGCGCGATGTGTTCATAGTCCCCGACGGAGAGCGGGCGGCGGTGTTCGATGAGTCGTTGCAGGTGCTGCGTTCGGCGCTGGTCGACGATTCGGCCAGCTTCTGCGGCCGGTATTTCACGGTTAGCGCGGCGGCGGTCGCGCCGCGTCCGGTGCCTCCGCTGGATATTTGGTTGGGTGGTTCGGCGCAGGCGGCGTTTCGGCGCATCGGCAGGTTGGGCGATGGCTGGTTGGGTAGTTTCCTTACCCCGGGAGAGGCGCGGGCAGGGCGCGAGGCGATCGAACGGGCGGCGGCTCAGGCTGGCCGGCACATCGAACCCGATCACTTCGGCATTTCGTTGGCCGTCGCCGACGGTGAGTTACCGGCAGAGTTGGCTGCAGTGGTCCGCCGGCGTCGCCCAGACCTCGATCCCGGCGAGCTGGTCGCCGCCGGCTGGGATCAGCTGCACCGTCAAGTCGACGCCTACCTGAACGCCGGATTGACGAAATTCGTCATACGGCCGGCCGGTAGAGCGCCGCTGGACGGCTTCATCGATCGGTTCGTCGCCGAGCTGGCCGAGCGGCAGAACTGATCACGACCCGGCTTCCAGCCGGAGCGGCGCCGGTGGCGGCCGCCGGGTGGCGCTTTTGCTAGGTCTTAGCTGACCAGCGTGGCGTTTTGTCAAAAGGCCTGGCCAATACCGTAGTTGCGGAAGGCGTCGCAACGATGAGTTCTAAGCGGCGGCAGATGTGACGGGCGGTGACCGACATTCTCGCCGTGCGCGACGACGACACCGGTTCGGACAAGCTCACACCGGCCCAGCGGTTCATGCGCTCTTATGTCGCC